>NZ_BAAHXE010000002.1:0-169573 GCF_054657095.1 Hydrogenophilus islandicus
TCCTGTAATTGTAGACCGAAGGTGAGTTCGCGAAGCTGGATCATC
Organism: Hydrogenophilus islandicus; assembly: GCF_054657095.1. NCBI lineage: Bacteria > Pseudomonadati > Pseudomonadota > Hydrogenophilia > Hydrogenophilales > Hydrogenophilaceae > Hydrogenophilus > Hydrogenophilus islandicus. The sequence goes on from NZ_BAAHXE010000002.1 coordinate 46, forward strand.
GTCGTTGGGCCAGGACGGTGAGGATGCGATAGGTGAGCGGGATCCCCTCGGCGGTCCGAAACGCCTCAAGGGCGGCGAGCAGGCGGCGGTGGCGGTCGCGCTGAAAAGGGGTTGCGGTCGCGGGTGTGGCTGTGGCGCCAACACCGCGGACCGAAGCAAGGAGCGCGTGCGGGGTGGCGAAGGTGAGGCGGTGGTCGCGCACCTGTAGCGTCAGCCGCGCCCACGCGCTGGTGGTAAGCGCCTGCTCCCAAAGGGGCAGGTCGGGGAGCGGCGCAAAGGGGGGCGGTTCGTCGAGCGCGGTGAAGGCGGCCGCGAGTTCGGGTAGGCTCCCGGGAAGCACCACCGAGACCACCGCCCAACCGTGCGGGGCGAGTATCCGCGCCATTTCGCTGACCGTGCGCTCAGGGGTGGTCCACTGCCACGCGCAGTTGCTCCAATAGAGCGCAATCGACTGAGAGGCGAGCGGGAGCGCTTCGAGGTCACCGGCAACACGGGCAACACCGGTGTGGGGGATCGCGGCGACCATCGCCGCGGCAGCGTCGAGCGCGACGATCTGCCGTTCGGGGTAGCGGCGGGCGAGTTCGGGCAGGTCGCGTCCAACGCCACATCCGGCGTCGAGAAGCCAGGGAGCGAGGTTCGCGGCGGGGAGGGGCGCGGTGGGGCCGATCCGATCGAGTTCGGCAAAGAGGTGCGCGGCGATGAGCCGCTGTGCGCAGTCGTATTCGGCATACCCGCGCGCGCGCCGGGCAAAAGCGGTGCGGACGCGAGGCTTGATCGCGCCGATTTCTGGGGTGGTAGGGCGGTCGGAGTGGCGTCGGCTCAAGGGGCAAAGCCTCTTTGGGTCAGCTCTTGGGTGATCGCATCGGCCAACGCTTCGACGTCGGCGCGTTCGTGCTCCGCGCTCAACGAAATGCGCAGCCGCGCGGTGTTGGGCGGTACCGTCGGCGGGCGGATCGCCGGAATCCAGAATCCTGCCTTTTCGAGCGCTGCGGCGAGTGCCGTTGCGTCGTGTGCGCTCCCGACGACAAGCGGTTGGATCGCGGTGGGGGATGGGAGCGGTTTGGCGCGTGTGTTGCGCCACGCCGCGCTCAAGGTTTGCCACTGGGAGATCAGGTCAAAAAGCCGACGTCGCGGCTCGGGGTCGGTCGCAAGGATGTGCACCGCCACCGCGAGTGCCTCGGCTTGCGCCGGGGGCATTGCGGTGGTGTAGATGTGGGTTCGGGCGCACTGGTCGAGCCAGGCGATCGCGTCGCGACTGCCCAAGACCGCTGCTCCGGCAACCCCCGCCGCTTTACCGAAGGTGGCGACCCACAGCCAGTGGGGTTCAGGCGTGAGCCCCCAGTGGGCAAAGGTGCCGCGCCCATCCCCCAAAAGACCGAACCCATGGGCGTCGTCGACGATGAGCCAGGCGCGGTGGGTACGCGCGAGCTCGGCAAGCGCGGCAAGCGGCGCGACGTCGCCGTCCATGCTGAAGACCCCGTCGGTGACGATCACTTTGATGGGGGCATCGCATGCGGCGAGGAGCGCCGCGAGCCGTTCGGTGTCGCTGTGGGGATAACGGCGCACCGTCGCTCCGCGCGCCCGGGCAAGGAGCAGCGCGTCGATGAGCGATGCGTGGACGAGCTTGTCGGCAAAGATCGCCGTCTCATGCGGCGCTTCACTCGTGAGCAGCTGAACCGCCGCGAGGTTCGCGGCGTAGCCCGAGGTGAAGAGGCGCGCGGCGGGAAAGCCGAGCCATTGCGCGAGCTGCTCTTCGACCGCCTCATGGGCTTCGCTGTAGCCACAGACAAGCGCAGAGGCGCCGGAGCCCACGCCCCACCGCGTCGCACCCTGTTGCCACGCAGCGACAATCTCGGGGTGGTGGGTAAGTCCGAGATAGTCGTTGCTCGCGAAATTGATCACCGAGCGGCCGCCCACCATCGCCAGGGCACTGGTGGTTGTTGGGGCCACCGCGCGGTGGGTGCGCAGGAGCCCCGCGCGCTGGCGCGCAGCGAGCCACTCGCTCGGTAAGCTCCACGGGTCGCCTACTCGGTTCATGGCAGGGGGGGCTCGGGTGTTCGCGAAGAGGCAGAATGGGTGAGCGCTTCGTCGAGAATCGCTGTAAGCCGCTCGCCGAACCATTCGGCGACCTCGACGGGGGTGTCAAAGGGGGGCATCACGTAGCAGGTGTTCCCGAGGGGTCGCAACAGAACCCCGTGGCGCAGCGCCGCTTTGGCGGCACGCGGCGCAAAATCGCTGGGGGCGTCGCTGAGGTCAAACGCGACGATCGTCCCGGTGCGGCGAAAGTGTTTTGCGCCAAAACGCTCGGCGACGGGCTGGAGCGCTGCGGCAAACGCCGTGCCCAGCCGTTCGATTCGTTGCCAGACGGTGGGGTCGTCGAGGAGGTCGAGGGTGGCGCACGCCGCTCGACAGGCGAGTGGGTTTCCCGTGTAAGAGTGGGAGTGGAGAAAAGCCCGCGTGAGCTCATCGCCAAGAAAGGCGCGAAAGATCGCGTCGCGAACCAGGACCACCGCAAGCGGCAGGGTGCCGCCGGTAATCCCTTTGGAGAGGGTGACGAGGTCGGGGCGCACCCCGGCGTGGTCGTGGGCGAAGAAGCGGCCGGTTCGGCCCATGCCCACCGCGATCTCGTCGAAAATGAGCAGCACCTCGTAACGGTCGCAGAGGGTTCGGAGCGCTCGGAGGAAACTGGGCGGGTGCATCGCCATGCCGCCAGCGCCTTGGACGAGCGGTTCGATGATCACTGCCGCAGTGGTCGCGTGGTGTTCGGCAAGGTAGGCGTCGAGCGCGGCGATCGCGCGCTGTGGGGCTTCCTCCCCATCACGCAGGTCGGGGGAGGGGATGATCGCTGCGGGGCGAATGAGGGGATCGTAGGCTTCGCGAAAGAGGGGGACGTCGGTCACCGCGAGCGCCCCCACCGTCTCTCCGTGGTAGCCGCGAGCAAAGGCGACGAAGCGGTGTTTGTCGCTCTGCCCCAGATTGCGCCAGTAGTGGGCGGCGAGCTTCAACGCAATCTCGACGGCACTTGCCCCGTCGGAGGCGTAGAGGGCGTGGCCGAGGTGGCCGTCGGTTTTCGCGGCGAGCCGTTCCGCGAGCGTCACCGCTGGTTCGTGGGTGCAACCGGCTAGGAGGACGTGGTCGAGGAGCTCGAGCTGTTCTTGGATGGCGGCGACGATGTGGGGGTGACGATGGCCGAAGAGGGTCGTCCACCAAGAGCTGAAGGCGTCGAAATAGCGGCGTCCGTCAGGGTCGAAGAGCCACGGCCCCTCAGCGCGCACCACGGGCAAAAGCGGTACCCGACGCTCGGGGTCAGGGTCGAGATGGCGCTGCATCTGGGTGCAGGGGTGCCAGAGTGCGGCAAGCGAACGGACAACGAGCGGCTGCGCGGTCACGGGAACCTCTTCTCCTTCGGTCGATCCCTTCCTTGCAAAAAGAGTAGCGGACTTTCTTCGTTCATTCCCCTATTCCGGCTGAAGCCCCAGACGGGCGAAGAGCGCGTTGTCGTGCGCGACGTCGGGGTTGCCGGTGGTGAGCAGCGCTTCGCCATAGAAGATTGAGTTCGCGCCGGCGTAGAAGCAGAGTGCCTGCAGTTCGTCGCTCATCGTTTTGCGGCCTGCCGAGAGGCGGACAGTGCTTGTAGGCATCGCGAGGCGCGCGACCGCGATTGTGCGGACAAACTCAAACGGGTCGAGCGGTGGTTGATCGCCCAGCGGGGTGCCGGGAATGGGGACGAGCTGGTTGATCGGCACCGACTCCGGGGGCGGGTCGAGGTCGGCCAAAAGCGCCAGCATCCCGATTCGGTCTTCGCGCGTCTCGCCCATCCCGATGATGCCGCCGCAGCAGATCTTGATGCCGGCGTTGCGGACCGCCGCGAGGGTCTTGAGTCGATCCTGGAGGGTGTGGGTGGTGATCACTTGGTTGTAGTATTCGGGTGAGGTATCGACGTTGTGGTTGTAGTAATCGAGCCCTGCCTCCTTGAGGCGTGCCGCTTGTTGGTCGTTCAAGAGGCCGAGCGTGACGCACGTTTCAAGCCCCAGGCCCTTCACCGCTGCGACGAGCTCGGCCACCTGCTCGAGGTCATCTCCTTTGGGGCCACGCCACGCGGCGCCCATGCAGAAACGGCTGGCTCCTGCCGCTTTCGCAGCCTGGGCGCGGGCAACCACCTCGTCGAGGGGCAGGAGTCTCTGCCGCTTGAGCCCTGTCTCTTTTTCGTAGCGGGCCGATTGGGAACAGTAACCGCAATCTTCCGAGCACCCCCCCGTTTTGATCGACAGGAGCGTCGAGCGCTGAATGCGGTGCCCCGGGAAGTGGCGGCGATGGGTTTCGTGCGCTAGTGTCAGGAGATCAAAGAAGGGGAGTTCAAACCAGGCGCGCAGTTGGGCCTTGCGCGCTTCCCAGCGGTCGGGGTTGCGTTCGTTGATCGAGGCCGGTGCGGACGATTCGGCAGTGGCGGTGGTCATGCTCGACTCCACAAAGAGAGGTGATATGGGATTAGGTGACTATTTTACGCGATTTTTGGCGAAGTGGACGGGAACGGTTTGTATCGGCTGCGAACGTGTTCATGATGGCGATGCCCCTTGGTGTGGGCGGTGCATGGAGGTGCTCCCGTGGTGGAGTCGCTCGCGTGCCTGTTTGCGCTGCGGCGAACCGGTTGCGACTGATGACCGCGACGGCGCGGTGTGCGCCGAGTGTCTCAACAACCCTCCGCCCTTTCTCTCCACCCAGGCGGCTTTCTGGTACGCGCCACCGGTCGAGGAGTGGGTCAAGGCGCTCAAGTTCCACCGCGCGTTGGCTTACGGGGCGGCGCTTGCCCAGGCGATCGCAGAGAACGCCGAGCCGCGTGGCGAGCTCCTTATCCCGGTGCCCCTCTCAGCGGAGCGGCAGAGAAGTCGCGGTTTCAACCAGGCGGCGGAGATCGCGCGGGTGGTTGCGCACGCGTGGAAAATCCCCTGGAACGGCCACGTGCTCTTGCGCCCCAAAAAGACGGCGATGCAGGCGACGCTCGGTAGCAAAGAGCGGTGGGCGAACGTTGCGTACGCTTTTCGTGTGGTCGAGCCGCGCAGCGTGCGTGGCCGTACGGTGGTGGTGGTCGACGACGTGATGACGACTGGGGCGACGCTCCGTGCGGCCACTGAGGCGGTGCTTGCCGCTGGAGCGCGCGAGGTTCATCTCATCGTTGCGGCCCGTGCTGCCGCTGTGCCCGTTGCCGATCGCGCGCGGACGGTATAATTGGCTGATGGATTATTCTGGTGATATGGCCGCGCGCTCTTCCAGGGTGACGGTTTGCCCCGAGTGCGACTGGGTGGTTCAGCTGCCGCGCTCCCCCTCCGAGCGGCGGTTGCGCTGCCCGCGCTGTCGCGCCCTGTTGTGGCGGGGGGAGCGGGATCCGCGAGCGCTGTTGCCGTGGATCGCTACCGCGTGGCTGCTTTGGTTTGCGAGTGGAATAGAGCCCCTGGCGCAATTGGAGCTCTTGGGGCGGACAACCGAGGTGACACTCTGGACCCTTGCCGCCGCGTTGGCTGCCGCGCACGAAGGAGGTTTGGCCGCGGTGGTCGCAGTCACCACGGTGGTCGCGCCGGTCACGCTCCTTGCCACCTACACTTGGCTCCTTTTGCCGTTGTGGCGCCGTCGTCCCGTCCCAGGGATTCGGACACTCCTCCGTTACGCCCACTGGCACCGCCACTGGGCGATGCTCGACGTTTTTTTGCTCGGTGTCGTCGTCGCTGCGGTCAAACTGGGCGGGATGGCGCGTCTTCTTCCCCGCGGCAGCCTTCTTGCTTTCGTTGCTTTTACCGTTATTCTTGCGGTGATCCACTGGCGGTTCGATTGGGAGCGGTTCCGAGAGGAGTGGCTGCAGTGCGTTCGCGCGGAGTGACGGCGGCAGCGCTGGGGTGGGCGCGGTGTGACCACTGTGGGGCGATCAATAGGCAGGTGGATCAGGAGCATTGCCGTTGTGCCGTCTGTGGTGCGCGGCTGCCGTTGCCTGCCGAGCGTAGCAGGGAGCGGCGTTGGGTTTGGGCGTTGCTCCTTGCTGCGTGGGCGCTCTATCTGCCCGCCAACCTTCTGCCGGTGATGACGGTTGCCAACCTGGGACGAGCCGAACCGAGTACGATCGTGGGCGGTGTGATCCACCTCTACGTCGTGGGATCGTGGGGGTTGGCAACGATCGTTTTGGTCGCGAGTGTCCTGATTCCGCTTGCCAAAATGGTCGTCCTGGCCTTTGTATTATGGGTGAGTGGCCGGCACGTGCAGCAGTGGCAGCCGGTCGCGGTCCGTTGGTTTCGGTGGATCGAATGGGTGGGGCGCTGGTCGATGGTCGACGTCTTCGTCGTCGCGCTCCTCGCTGCATGGGTCCAGTTTGGCGAAATCGCGTCGATTACCCCAGGGGCAGGGACGCTCGCTTTTGCCGGCGTGGTGATTCTGACGATGGTGGCCACTGAGCGGTTCCGGCCGCAGTGGTTGTGGTGGGAGGAAAATTTTGCCCAGTGACGAACGGTTGGCGCTCGACCAGCTCCCGGAGGCACAGCCTGAAGAGCGCGGTGCCGTGCTGCGCGGGGAGTGGGGCGTTTGGCTGCTGCCCCTTGCGGCCCTCTTCATCGCTCTGTGGGTCGGGTATCGGGCTTGGATCGACGCGGGCGTCACGGTGACCGTTCTCTTCCCTTCCGCGAGTGGAATCGAGGCGGGGAAGACCCGCGTGCGCTACAAAGAGGTCGAAGTGGGGCGGGTCACCGCGGTCGAACTCGACCCCCAGCTCGACCAAGTGGAGGTGACCTTGGCGATCCATCGCGACGTTGCCGCCCATCTCAAAGAGGATGCCCGTTTTTGGGTGGTGCGGCCGCGGGTGACGGCGCGTGCGGTCACGGGGCTCGAGACGCTGTTGAGTGGCACCTACATTACCTTTGATCCCGGTTGCAACGGCAAGCGGCTCGCCCGTTACAGCGGCTTGAAGGATCCTCCCTTCTTGGCTGCTGAAGGGGGTGGAAAGCACTTCGTCCTCACCAGTGAACGCGCTGCACCGCTTGAAGTCGGCACGCCTCTCTATTTCCGCGGTTTGCCGGTAGGCGAAGTGGTGGGTGCAGCGCTGGACGAGGTCGGCACGCTGCGCATTTCGATCTTTGTCCGTACGCCATACGACCGGTATGTGCGCGTCAGCAGCCGTTTTTGGGTGCAGCGAGCGGTCCGGGTCGAAGTGGGAGGCCGGGGGATCGTCGCCGAAGTGAGTTCGGGGTTGGCGCTCCTCCAGGGCGGGATTGCGTTCGATTGGCTCCCCCCTTGGGGTGATGGGGAAGTGGCTGAGGAGGGTCAGCTCTTTCCCCTCTACGCCGATGAACGGGTCGCAGCCCATCCTCCTTCGCCGTTTCGCCTGGTCTTTCGGATGCGCCTTCCTGAGGGAGTCAGCGGGCTCTATGCCCAGACGCCTGTCTTCTTCTCCGGCTTTGAGGTGGGCCAGGTGTTGGGGGTGATGCCCCGCTTTGACGAAAAAGCGGAACGGGTAGTGCCCGAAGTCTGGTTTGAAATCTGGCCCGATCGCCTCGATCTGCCCCACGACGAGGAGAAGGTGAAGGCGATTTTTGCCGAATGGGTCCAATCGGGGCTCCGAGCGCAACCCAAGCCGATGAGTCTGCTGACGGGGCAGAAGATGATCGATCTGGTTTTTGCGCCGAAAGCCGCGCCGGCGACACTCGCGTGGGAAGAGGGATACCCCACTTTCCCTGCGCTACCTGCGGCGTTTGATGAGGTGGCGCGTACCGTGACCCAATTGGCCACCGATCTGCGTGACGCGCCGTGGAAGGACCTGGTCAGTGAATTGCGTGACGCTGCGCATGGGTTACGGGTGTTGCTCGATGCGCAAGATCCCAAGTCGGCGGCGCAGCGGTTACGGTCGGTGCTGGATCGGACCGACCGGCTGTTGGCCGAGTTTCACCAGGCGCCAACGGAGATCGTCGCTACTTTGGCGCAACTGCGCGCGAGCCTTGCGGCGCTTGAAGGTTTGGTGAACGGCTTGGCAACAGACTGGGGTGAGAGCGGAGTCGCGCGGGAGCAACTCCATGCCGTGTTGCGCTCGACCCAAAGCGCGGCGCGGTCGGTCGAACTTCTTGCGGATGAGCTTTCGCGCCATCCCGAATCGTTGCTCCGAGGACGCCCGCGATGAAGCTCACAACAAACCCGTTGCGCCGGGCGCAGAGGCTCGTCACAGGCGCATTGCTCCTTTCAGCGCTTCTCGGAGTTGCGCTGGTAGTTGGCGGATGTGCCTCGGTCAGCCCTTCGACAGAGGTGTTGACGCTACAACCCGGGGAGTTTGGGGCGGGGGAAGGCGTTGTCACCCAAAAGGGTGCGCCGACGATTGCCGTCTCGGTCGCAGTGCCTCCGACGCTCGATCGGCGCGCCCTCACGATCCGGCAGGACCCTAGCCACTATCGGATCGATGAGCGCATCCGGTGGTCTTTGCCCTTTGCCGACGAGGTTCGCGAGGCGATGCTTGCCCGTTTGCGGCTTCGTGACCCGGATCATCGCTTTGTTGCCGACGGAAGTTGGGCGGCCCAAGCGTCACTGATGCGACTCCACTTTTCGTTGGACCGTTTTGAGGCGTCTGATTCGGGGAATGCCATTGTCGCGGGGCGGTGTCTCTTGGGGAATAAGGAGGGAACGGCGTGGGAACGGGGCTTTTCCTTCGTCGTCCCTGTGCCGCCGTCGCCTCCAGGGACAGGGGTCGCTGAGGCGCTGCAGGAGCTTCTGGACTGGGTGGTCGCGGTCTGTTCCCTCTCTTCAGGGGCTCAGTAGTGGTTGTTCACGTTGTTCTGGTCGAACCGGAGATCCCGCAGAATACCGGTAACATCATCCGCCTCTGCGCCAATACCGGTGCCCAGCTTCATCTCGTGCGGCCGCTCGGCTTTACGCTCTCTGACCGGCAACTGCGCCGCGCGGGTCTCGACTACCACGAGTGGGTGGCAACGACCGTGCACGACGATTGGGCCGCGTGTCGCAGGCAACTCGCGGGACACCGGTGGTTCCTGCTAACGACAAAAGGGGAGAGCCGTTACGATCAGGTCGCTTTCGCTCCGGGCGATGTCCTGGTCTTCGGGTCGGAGAGCCGAGGCGTTGCACCGGAAATTCACGCCGCGTTCTCTCCCGAGTGTCGGTTGCGTGTACCGATGCGCCCCGGGCAGCGCAGCCTCAATCTCGCGAATACCGTCGCGCTCGTCGTCTATGAGGCGTGGCGGCAGATGGGTTTTCCGGGCGGGGGGTGAGCGGCCCGGTCAGAATTCGCACTTCGGGTCGCGCGCAAGGAGCGCATCCACAGCCGCTTCGGCAGAAATCCCCGGGGTAAAGAGGAGTTGATGGACGGCATTGGCGATCGGCATCTCGATGCCGAGCGTTTGCGCCAGTGTCACGCACGCGCGGGTCGTCGGAACCCCCTCGGCGACGTGGCCGAGTTGCGCCAGTGCCGATTCGAGCGTCTCGCCGCTCGCAAGCAACAGGCCCAATTTGCGGTTACGCGACAGCGCCCCCGTACAGGTGAGGATCAGATCGCCCATTCCCGAGAGCCCCATGAGGGTCTCCCGTTCCGCTCCGAGTGCCTCGGCAAGGCGCGCCATCTCGGCTAGCCCCCGGGTGATGAGCGCAGCGCGCGTGTTGAGCCCTAACCCCAACCCTTCGGCGACGCCTGCGGCGATCGCGATGACGTTTTTGATCGCCCCCCCCACCTCGGCCCCGGTAACGTCGTGGTGGGCGTAGAGGCGAAAGCGCGGCTGGTGGAGGCTCTCGATCACTCGCTTCGCCCACGCGGGGTTGCGTGACGCCAGTACCACGGCGGTCGGAAGCCCTTGCGCCACTTCGAGCGCGAAGCTGGGGCCGGTCAGCACCCCATGGGGCGGGAGAGGGAGAGCGGTGTGTTCACTCCAGACCCGTTCGGCGATCTCGTGGGGAAGCTCGAGCGTCTCCGGCGCGATCCCTTTGCACGCAAGGAGGAAGGGGGTCGTCGGGGCGTGCTCGGTAAGCTGCGCGATGGCGTCAGTGAGCCCCGCGAGCGGGGTGGCGATCACCACCAGTTGCGCCGCGCGAACCGCCTCGACCATCTCGGCAGTCACAGTCACCCCGGGCGGCAAAACGGGGCCGGCGAGGTAGCGCTCATTCGTGCGGGTGCGGTTGAGCTCCCGAGCAAGATCGGGTTCGCGTGACCAAAGCGTGACCGAATGGCGCTGCCCCCACGCAATCGCAAGCGCTGTTCCCCAGGCTCCTGCTCCCAAAACGGCCAGTTGCATTGCTTACCATCCCCAGACGTCGCGCTTGGCGACGAAGCCGTTCCCTTTTGCTGTGACCACCTCGACCCAACCGGGAAGCGACGTGTCGCGAACGGAAAGAATCGCGTTCGCGGGTAGGATCACGAGTAGCGCCGCGTTGGGATTGGGCGCTGAGCGGACCTCGGTTTCGTCGTGGAGCGTAATCACCGTCCGGTTACTGCTTAAGTTTTGCGAGGGAAGCCAAAAGAGCCCGCCCCCCTCTTTGTCACGCACTTGAGCCCAGCCGTTGAGCTCCTGGATGAGTTCGACCGGCGTTCCCGCTCCGTAGTAAAAGAGGGGTGTGACGGTCTCGTCGGGAGCCAGGCGCGCGGGCGCCGCCTCCCGGATGCTGCGATAGTCGGCGGCCCATGAAAGGGAGTTGAAGAGCAGAGAGAGGACGGCGTAGCGGAGCCAACGGGCGAGTGCGTTGCGGCTGGGGAGAACCCTATGCTGGGCGTGCAACGGTGCCATCGTCAGCTCCTTGGCCATAAGCCTTCCGTTACTGCGGCGTTTCGCTGGTTGGGGCCTGCTGCGCTTGCTGTTTCTGCTGCATGTAGAGTGCTTCGAAATTGACCGGCGCAAGGATCACCGGTTGAAAACCGGCCCGTGTGGAGGAGTCGGAGATCACCTCTCGTGCGTAGGGGTAGAGAATGCTGGGGCAGGCGACGAAGAGGAGCGGCTCGACGTCACTTTCAGGGACGTTCCGCACCTGGAAGACCCCGCCATAGGTCAATTCGATGAGAAAGAGGGCGCGCTCCTCGACAGCGGCTCTGACGGAGACGGTGAGGGCCACCTCGTAGTGGGCCTCGTCGAGTTTGCGCGCGGCAGTGCCCATTTCGACTTGGATCGTCGGTGCCTGGGTTTCCAGGAAACACTCAGGGGCACGGGGCGCTTCGACCGAGAGGTCTTTGACGTAGAGCTTTTCAATCGAGAAGTGGGGGAGTTGCGCTTGCTCTTGGGGGTTGCTGCTCATTACGATTGTCCTCAAAAAGGGTCTCAATTACGGCTTAGGCAAGCCCCAAAAGGGGGTCGAGCTTGCCTTCGCGTTCCAGCGCGTAGAGGTCGTCACAGCCACCGACATGGGTCGTACCAATGAAGATCTGGGGTACGGTGCGGCGATTGGTGAGCCGCACCATCTCGTCGCGCCGTTCAGGGTCGTCGTCGATCATGATCTTTTCGATCGTGGTCACCCCTTTTTGCCGCAGCAACTGCTCGGCGCGGACGCAGTAGGGGCAATATTGGGTGGCGTACATGCGCACAGGGGGCATCGTCATCGCTTTCGTTTCTCCGTTTTGCTGGTCACGAGGGGTAGATTGGCTTTGCGCCATTCGATCAGTCCGCCCACCAGATGATAGACCCGGGTAAAGCCGGCTTGGCGCAATCTTTTCACCGCTAAAGCGGAGCGGGCGCCACTTTCGCAGTAGAGAATGATCGGGCGATCGGTGAGCTTTTCCAACGCTTTATCGCCGGGGATCCGCTCCAGGGGAACAAAGAGCGCGCCCGGCAAGTGGCCGCTTTGGTATTCGCTGTCGCTGCGGACATCGACGGCGACCGCCCCTTCCTGGTTGATCAGAAGTGTGGCCTGCATCGGGGTGAGGCGCGAGCGATCGGTCGCCGCGCGAACCGTCTCCACCACCCACCACGAGCCAGAAACCAACGCCAGAAGGGCCCACTGCCATTGGTGCATCACGTAGTCGAAAAAGGTCATTCGCGCTCCTCAGCTGAGCGGTTAGCGGTGGCAGAAGAGGTCGCGCATCAGCACCACCAGTTGCAGCGTGCGCGGGTCGGCAACGCGGTAATAGACGCGATTTGCCTCTTTGCGGCTGGCGAGAATCCCTTTGTCCCGCATGATCGCCAAATGCTGGGAGACATTACTTTGGGATGTTCCCACCGCGTCGACGATCTCCTGCACGCACGACTCGGTGTCGCCAATGACGCAGAGGATCTTCAGACGCAGCGGATGGGCGATCGACTTGAGCGCGCGCGCTGCCGTTTCGATCTGCTCATCGCGGTCAGCCAACTCGATAATCGATTGAGTAAGCATCGCTAATGGGTCTCGCGAACGATTTGCTAAGACGCTAGTATAAAATGTTTCGCTCGTTTTGGGAGGCATGGGACGCTCCTTGCCGAATTTCACATTATCATATCAGAGGATCGTGATGTATAAGATCGTTTTGTTGCGCCATGGTGAGTCGCTGTGGAATCGGGAGAACCGCTTTACCGGCTGGACCGACGTCGATCTGACCGAAAAGGGGGTCGAAGAGGCGAGAGCCGCGGGAGAGTTACTCAAAGCGCAAGGGTTTCTCTTCGACCGAGCCTTTACGTCTCGTTTGAAGCGGGCGATCAAGACCCTGCACATTGTGCTGGACGCGCTCGATCAGCTCTGGATTCCGGTAGAATCCTCCTGGCGCCTCAACGAGCGCCACTACGGCGCGCTGCAGGGGCTCAACAAAGCGGAGACCGCTGCGCAGTATGGTGACGAGCAGGTGCTGATCTGGCGCCGCTCCTACGATGTTCCCCCGCCGCCCCTTGCCGACAATGATCCGCGTCTCGAACTCGACGATCGGCGTTACTGGGATCTCCCCAAACGCGATTTTCCGCGGACCGAATGTCTCAAGGACACCGTCGCCCGTTTCGTTCCCTACTGGGAGACGGTGATCGTGCCGCGAATCCTTGCCGGCGAGCGCATTTTGATCGCTGCCCATGGCAACAGTCTGCGGGCGTTGATCAAATACCTCGACGGGATCTCCGATGAGGAGATCGTGGGGCTCAACATTCCCACTGCCCAGCCGCTCGTCTACGAGCTTGACGCCAACTGCCGACCGCTCAACCGCTACTACCTGGCGGACGAGGAGACGATCCGTGCGCAACAGGAGGCTGTCGCTGCCCAAGGACGAGCGCAGAAGGGGTGATCCCCTTCCGCAGGGGGCTCGGGCATGGGGCGAGCAGTTTGTCGGCGAGGGGTGAGGGGGGCGTGCGTTGTCGCTGCCGTAACCCTCGCCTCAGTAGCCGCAACGGTTGCGGCTGCTGACCGCCCCGAGCCGGCGAATCCTGAGGCTGCCCATGCCCAGCTCGAAGAGTTGCGTCAGGCGATTGACCGCCTGGGGCGCGAAGCGAAGAGTGTCGCGGAGCGGCGTGCCGCGATCGAACGGCAGCTCAAAATCGCCGAAAACTCGAGCGCGATTCTCGCCCGGCGCATTGCCCGCCTCGAAGAGGAGGCGCACCGGCTGGAAAGGCAGGTGGTTGCGGTTCGCGACGCGTGGCAAGCCGCTGCGGCGCGTGCCGAAAGGAGCCGGGCGCGTTACCAAGCGCTTTCTGAAGTGCTCCTGGTGCAGCTGCCGCACGACCCCGTGATTCGTGGCGGTCCCGAGAGTGCGCCCGCGTCAGCCGAAGCGGTTCGGCAAGCCCTTCTCCAAGCGGTTCGTGACGAACTGACCCGGGCAGAAAAGGAGCACAGGGAGGCCGAGCGCTGGGCTGCCCGGTTGCAGGAAGAGGAGCGCGTGCTCAAGGAGCGCCGGGAGGCGCTCGAACGGGAGCGGGCGCAGTGGACGCTTCTTGCCCAGCAACGCAAAGTGCTTCATGAGGCGCTGGCCAAAACCCTCAGCGAAGTTCGTGATCGCCGCAAAGCCCTCGAAGAGGATGCCCAGGCACTCTCCCGCCTCATCGCGCGGCTGGAGGCGCAAGCGAAGCGACAGGCATTGGAAGAGAAACAGAAACGGACGCGGCAAACGGCCAAGGCGGAGCGTGCCACCCCGGCGGATGAGCATCGCCCCAAAGAGCGCCCCGTTGCCTTCGCTTCGCCGGTTGCGAACGGCCACCTCGTCGGCTCCTTTGGCGGCAAAAGAGCTGAGGGGGGAACCTGGAAAGGGCTTTTCTGGTCTGCTCCTGAGGGGGCGCAGGTCCGTGCCGTTGCCGATGGGGTGGTGGCGTTTGCCGACTGGCTGCGGGGGTATGGCCAGATCGTCATCCTCGATCACGGCAAAGGGTTGCTCACCCTCTACGCCAACCTCGACACACCGCTTGTGACCGTCGGCGAAAAGGTGACGCGTCACCAGGTGGTCGGCCGGGTGGGGCGGACGGAACATTTCGCCACAAGCGGGTTATACTTTGAACTGCGGCAAAACGGACAACCCGTTGATCCGAGCCGATGGCTCAAAGAGTAGGATGAGACGATGACACAACGCTGGCCTCGAGTTGCTTGGTCCTTCACTGGCCTCATTGCCGGGGTACTCCTGACGCTTGCCTTGAGCGGTTGGGCGAGCCGCGACGAAGCGGGGGGGATCCCCTTCAAGGAGCTGCGCACCTTTGCCGACGTTCTCGACGTGGTCAACAAGGCCTACGTCGAACAGCCTGACCCGAAAAAGCTGGTGACGGAGGCGATTCGCGGGATGGTCGCCAGTCTCGATCCCCACTCGGCGTTCCTCGATGCCGAAGAGTACCGCGAACTCCAGGTGGGCACGCAAGGGGAGTTTGGCGGGATTGGGATCGAAGTGACGATGGAGGACGGCTTTGTCAAAGTCGTTTCGCCGATCGAAGAGACCCCCGCCGCGCGCGCCGGGTTGCAGGCAGGGGATCTCATCATCAAGTTGGACGAGACGCCCGTCAAGGGGATGTCGCTGCGTGACGCGGTGAAACGGATGCGCGGCGCACCCGGCACGTCGATTACGCTTACGGTGATGCGTAAAGGGGTCGAGAAGCCTTTTACGGTGACGATCAAGCGCGAGGTGATCAAGGTGCGGAGCGTCAAGAGCCGTCGCCTCGAGGATGGGGTGCTCTACGTCCGGATTACCAATTTCCAGGAGACGACTGGCACGCTGCTCACCGAGCAGCTCAAGCGCCTAGCGCGCGACGGGCAGGTGAAGGGGATTGTGCTGGACTTGCGCAACGACCCAGGCGGGCTGCTCCACGCCGCGATTGGCGTTTCGGCCGCCTTTCTTCCCGAAGGGGCGTTGGTGGTGAAGACCGATGGGCGCCTGCCCGACTCTCGCCGCGAATATTACGCCCGTGCCGAAGATTATCTGCGCGGCAGTGACGATCGGCGCGACTACCTCGCCGGTTGGCCCAAGCTCTTCCGGGAGGTGCCGATGGTGGTGTTGGTCAATGCCGGTTCCGCGTCCGCGTCCGAGATCGTTGCCGGAGCACTGCAGGACCACGGTCGGGCGAAGCTGCTTGGGGAGAAGAGCTTTGGGAAGGGGTCGGTGCAGACGATTTTGCCCCTCAACGACGGCACGGCGCTCAAATTGACCACGGCACTCTACTACACCCCGAGTGGGCGGTCGATCCAGGCCGAAGGGATTGAACCCGATTTCGTCGTTCCGGAGCGGGAGAATGGCCCCCGTAAAGTCGTGCGGGAGGCCGATCTGATGGGCCACATCGAGCTCGACCGCACGGGCCGGATCCGTCGCCAAGGGGAGAAGCCTTCAGATAAAGGGGGTGAACAGGAGGGTGAAGGAGAAGAGGGCGAGGTTGCGAGCGGTGCCCCGGTGAAGCCCATCGAGTATGGCAGTGACCAGGATCGCCAGTTCCAGGCGGCACTCCACTGGTTGCGTCACGGAACCTTGCCGGATTGGGCGAAGGTGGCCAAGAATCCGTCGGCAGACGCGGTTGCCCAGCGACCCTAACGGAGCCTCTGTACTGTGACCATGACCTCGCCCGTGAAGAACTACGCCACGCCCACGGACACCGAGGGGCTCGACGATGCAGCGTTGCTCCGCTACAGTCGCCATATTCTCCTTCCCGAAATCGACATCGCCGGGCAGGAGCGGATTCGCCGCGCGACGCTCCTCATCGTCGGTGTCGGGGGATTGGGGTGTCCCGCCGCGCTCTATCTCGCGCGCGCCGGTGTAGGCCGACTGATCATCGCCGACGGCGATACGGTCGACGCGACCAACCTGCAACGGCAGATCCTCTTTCGTGATGCCGACATCGGTCGCCCCAAAGCCGAAGTGGCGGCAGAGGCGCTTCGCGAAGCCAATCCCGACGTGACAGTGACCCCCATCAACGCCCGACTCTCAGGGGCTGACCTCGAGCGCTGGGTGGCAGAGGTCGATGGGGTGCTCGATTGCAGTGACAACTTTGCGACGCGCCACGCGATCAATCGCGCCTGTGTCGTGCAGCAACGGCCGCTCGTGAGCGGCGCGGCGATCCGCTTTGACGCGCAGCTTGCAGTCTACGATCCGCGCGTCCCCGCGTCACCTTGTTACCACTGCCTTTTTCCCGAAGGGGAGAATGTCGCTGAGGTGCGTTGCGCGACGATGGGGGTCTTCGCGCCGCTCGTGGGGATGGTTGGGGCGCTTCAGGCGCATGAGGCGCTCCGCGTAATCGTCGGGTGCGGCGAACCGGCGTGGGGGCGACTCTGGCTCTTCGACGGGCTCGGCTTCGAGTGGCGAAGCGTCAAGGTTCCGCGCGACCCAGCCTGTCCCGTCTGCGGTCACCGGCCTTTCGCCTGACCGGGAAAAAGGGGAAGCGAAGCGACTGCTGCGGCGACCATCGCGTCGATCACCGCTTCGACAGTTCCCACCGCTGGGTGGATAGTGATCTGCAGGTGGGGATGGCGCTCCTGAAGCGTTGCGACCATCTCGGGCAGATCGCGCTGCAGGTGTCCTCCCGCAGCGATGAACCAGGGGAGAATGGCGATCTTCTGGTGATCCTCGGCAAGCGCGGCGATCACTTCGTCGAGGGTTGGGGAGAGAAATTCAAGGAAGGCAACTGCGACCGTCATCTCTGGCAGGTGGCGAGCAAACGCCGCTTGTGCCGCCTCGACCGGTTGGGCCCACTCCCGGTTGCGGGCGCCGTGGGCAAAAAGGATCAGCGCGCGGCGGGTTTGGGAAGCGTGGGGTTGCAGTGCGTCTCTAGACGGGTCAGCGCGCAAAGTCACGATGAACGCTCCTTTTGGGACCTGCCCTCTAACGGGGGCATGAGGTCGATGCGGAGAGTCTCGCCCAGCCGCTTCACGGCGTCAATCCGCCAAATGGGGGATTGCGCCACTTCGGTAAGAGCGAGTGGCGGAAGGAGCGGTTGCGCGTCACCGCCAAACCCTTTCGGGGCAAGATAGTGGATCCAGCGGTCGAAAAGCCCCGCGCGCACGAAGGCGTAGAAGAGCGTCGCCCCCGCTTCGACGAGAATCTCGTTGAGCGACTCATCGCCCAGCCACCGGGCGAGCGCGTGGAGGTCGATGCGCCCGCTCGGGTCCGCAGGCAGGCGTTCGACCCGGACGCCCGCGGCGCGTAACGCGGCTTCTCGGGTAGGGTCGGCGAGGTTCGTCGTGACGACCCAGGCGGGAGCGGTGCGGTCGCGCACGACCTGCGCCTCAAGAGGGAGGCGCAAGCGGCTATCGAGGACGATGCGGATCGGTTGCCGTTTCACGCGACCCAACCGGACGGTGAGTTGCGGATCGTCGGCAAGGACTGTGCCAATGCCGGTGAGCACCGCGCAGCAGCGCGCCCGCCAGCGGTGGACGTCACGGCGTGCCGCCTCACTGGTGATCCAGCGGCTTTTGCCGTTCGCGAGCGCAATGCGGCCGTCGAGCGTTGCCGCTGTTTTGAGGAAAAAGGCGGGGCACCCCTCACTCATCCGCCGAATGAAGCCAGGGTTGAGGGCGCGGCACGCCGCCTCATGCACAGGGCCGATCACCTCGACCCCAGCTTCCCGGAGCCGCTGCAACCCCTTACCGGCGACGAGCGGGTTGGGATCGCTCATCCCATAGACCACGCGGGCAATGCCGGCGGCAATCAGCGCGTCGGCGCACGGAGGTGTTCGTCCGTAGTGGGCACACGGCTCGAGTGTGACGACCGCAGTCGCACCACGGGCGCGCTCTCCCGCCGCGCGCAGCGCCTCAGCTTCCGCGTGGGGGCCTCCCGCCCGTTCGTGCCACCCTTCACCCACCACGTCGCCAAGGGGCGAGACGATCACACAGCCGACGCGTGGGTTTGGCGTGGTGGTGGTCAAACCCCGTCGGGCCAGACGCACCGCCCGCGCCATCCAGTGCGTATAGTCGGTCATCGAGGGAAGGGAAGGGGGCGAAACGGTCGAATCGTCAGTCACCGGAGGCGTCCCCGGATGCCGCGGGCGGTTCGCTCTCGGGCGTTGCGGCGAAGAGATCGGCGGGTTGGGGCACCGCTTCGACTTTGCTGCGTTTCCCGTGCCGTTTCGTTTTGACGTGGCGCAAAAACTGGGCGAAGGCGTCGACGTCTTCAAAGTTGCGATAGACGGAGGCAAAGCGCACGTAGCCAATCTTGTCGAGGCCTTTCAGCGCCTCCATCGCCCACTCGCCCAGCTGGTCGGAGGCGATTTCGCTCTGACCTGTGGCGAGGAGTTTCGCTTCGATGGCGTCGATCGCTGCGTCGATCGCGTCGTTGGAGACCGGGCGTTTCCTCAGCGCCAGCGCGAAACTCGCGCGCAGTTTCTCCCGGTTGTAGGGCTCGCGCGCACCGTTCCTTTTGATCACCGCGGGAAGCTTGATTTCGGCGCGCTCGAAGGTGGTAAAGCGGCGGCTGCAAGCCGCACACCGCCGCCGCCGTCGGATGACCGTGCCGTCTAAACTTTCCCGGGTCTCCAGCACCTGGGTATCGGGTTCAGCGCAGAAGGGGCAACGCATCGGGAGACCTTAGCTGCGCGCTCCTTCATAGACCGGGAAGCGGCGGCAGAGTTCGGCGACCTCGGACTTGACCCGGGCGATCGTTGCACTGTCGTTGGGGGCATCCAGCACGTCGGCAATCAAGTGGGCGGTTTTTGCCGCCTCCGCTTCGCCAAAGCCGCGCGTCGTGATCGCTGGGGTGCCGATGCGAATCCCCGAGGTGACCATCGGCTTTTCCGGGTCTTTGGGAATCGCGTTTTTGTTGACGGTGATGTGGGCCTCACCGAGCACCGCTTCGGCAGCTTTCCCCGTGATCCCTTTGGCGCGCAGGTCGACGAGGAACATGTGCGATTCGGTCCGTCCCGAGACGATGCGAAGTCCCCGCTCCTGCAGCACTTGGGCCATCGCCTGGGCGTTTTTCACCACCTGCTGCTGATAAGCGCGAAATTCGGGGGTCATCGCCTCTTTGAACGCAACCGCTTTGGCGGCGATCACGTGCATCAGCGGGCCCCCTTGGAGTCCAGGGAAGACGGCACTGTTGATCGCCTTTTCGTGTTCGGCTTTCATCAGAATTACCCCGCCGCGCGGGCCGCGAAGCGTCTTGTGGGTGGTCGAAGTGACCACGTCGGCGTGGGGGACGGGGTTGGGGTAGACGCCGGCTGCGATCAGTCCAGCGTAGTGGGCCATGTCGACCCAGAAGATTGCGCCGACCGCTTTGGCGATCTCGGCAAAGCGCGCCCAGTCGATGGTGAGGGCGTAGGCCGAAGCGCCCGCGACGATGATGCGCGGTCGGTGCTCTTCGGCCAAACGGGCCACCGCGTCGTAGTCGATCTCCTCCCGGTCATTGAGGCCATAGGAGACGACCCGGAACCACTTGCCCGAGAGGTTGAGCGGCATTCCATGGGTGAGGTGGCCCCCTTCGGCAAGGCTCATCCCCATGATCGTGTCGCCCGGTTGGGCAAAGGCCATCAGCACCGCCTGGTTCGCCTGGGAACCGGAGTTGGGTTGGACGTTGGCCGCCTCAGCGCCAAAGAGGGCTTTGAGCCGGTCAATCGCCAGCTGCTCGACGCCGTCGACGTATTGGCAGCCGCCGTAGTAGCGGCGGCCGGGGTAACCTTCGGCGTATTTGTTGGTGAGCTGGCTCCCTTGCGCGGCCATCACCGCGGGACTGGCGTAGTTTTCCGATGCGATCAGTTCGATGTGCTCTTCCTGACGACGGTTTTCGGCTTCGATGAGCGACCAGATTTCGGGGTCGACGATGTCGAGTGTTGCGGCTTTGCGAAACATGGTGGGTCCTTACGGTGCTGCAAAGAAAGCATTTTACATGACGGCAAGCTCATCCCGCGCGGTCGCGAGATGGTCGGTTCCGCCCCAGAGGACGATCTCACCGCAGGGGGCGGCCGGCGCGCAATCCCCTGCCCGGTGGGCAAGGGGAGCCGGAGGATGGGTGATGCGCAGGTGAAAGAGCGCAGCATTGGGGATAGTGAAATCGCGCGGGCGCGAAAGAGGGATCGCGAGAACGAGGCGACGGAGGGTGTCGACGACGCCGCCGTGGGTGACGAGGAGCACAGTCGCATCCAGGGCTTCTCGGGTCCAGGCAACGAGCCAGCTGCGGACCCG
This sequence comes from Hydrogenophilus islandicus, assembly GCF_054657095.1. Lineage (NCBI taxonomy): Bacteria > Pseudomonadati > Pseudomonadota > Hydrogenophilia > Hydrogenophilales > Hydrogenophilaceae > Hydrogenophilus > Hydrogenophilus islandicus. Next base: position 20,518 of record NZ_BAAHXE010000002.1, read on the forward strand.
CTCGGCAAGGTCCGCAAGCGACTCGCCCCCGTGCGGTGCGTAGTAGGGGTCACGCGACGCGAAACGGGCCCACCCGTCGGAGTCGATCACGGCGGCCTCCTCACGCGTGAGACCCTGGAAGTGGCCACAGTGGCGTTCGCGGAGCTGCGGATTGGTGGCCAACGGATGGGCGATCGCCGAAGCGGTGAGGGCAATTTGGGCGGTTTCGACGGCGCGGCAGAGGTCGCTACTCACCACTGCGGCGATGGGAAATGTCTTCAGACGTCTGCCGACTGCTTCAGCTTGTTCCCGGCCCGTGGCGTCGAGTGGGAGGTCGAGATGACCTTGGAGGCGCTTTTCCCGATTCCACGCCGTTTGTCCGTGGCGAACGATGATCAGGTCCATCACCCCTCCTCTTTGGCGCGCCAGACGAGCGTTTCGCTCACCGGCGGGTGGCTGAGGAACTGCTGGGGGCTGGCGGTTGCGCCGTAGGCACCGGACTGGAAGAGCACCACCCAGTCGCCGGGTTCGGCGCGCGGCAGCAGCGCTTTGGTCGCCAGGCGGTCGAGCGGAGTGCAAAGCGGCCCGACGACGGTGACCACTTCGGTGGCTGCGGCGTTCATCCGATTGCCGATCGCGACCGGATAGTTCTTCTTGAGCACTTGGCCGAAATTGCCGGTCGCGGCAAGGTGGGCGTTGAGGCCGGCGTCGCAGACGAGAAAGGTCTCGCCGCGCGACACTTTGCGCTCGAGAATCTGGGTGGCGAAGATGCCCGCTTCACCGACGAGGTAGCGTCCCAACTCGACGACGAGCGCCGTCTCGGGCCACGCGCGGCGGTGCGCGTCGGCAAGTTGCTGCAGCGCGTCGCCGACGCGGGCGAGGTCCACTGGCTCTTCCCCCGCAAAGTAGGGGATACCGATCCCGCCGCCGAGGTTGAACCAGGCGGGGGCCGATCCGACCTCCTCGCAGAGCGCTTGGAGCGCCTCATAGCTTTTGCGATGGGTGGCGACGAGCAGTTCCGCGTCGAGGAGCTGTGAACCGGCAAAGAGGTGGAGCCCTTGCCAGCGGGCGCCACTCGAGCGGATGCGCTCGAGGAGCGCTGCCGCTGCCTCGACGTCGACCCCAAACGGTTGCGCGCCCCCGCCCATCTTCATTCCGGCCCGCTGCATCGTGAAGTCGGGGTTCACGCGCAGCGCGACGTGCGGGGGAAGGCCGAGCTCCTCGGCAACTGCGAGCGTCGCTTCGAGTTGGTTCGCCGATTCGACCGTGACCGTGACGCCGGCAGCGACGGCGCGGCGGAGCGCAGCGGGGCGCTTGCCAGGGCTCGCGAAGGCGATCCGGTCGGGAGAAACACCGACGTCGAGCGCGATCGCCATTTCGCGCTCCGACGCGACGTCAAATCCGTCGACCAAACGGGCGATCGCGGCGACGAGCGGCACGAAGGGGTTCGCCTTGATCGCATATTTGATGCGCACGAGTGGCCCGAACGCCGTCCGACATTGCGCGATCCGCGCGGCGATCCGCTCAGCGTCGTAGGCGTAGAAGGAGGAGGCGTCGAGCCGCGCGGCAACCCGGGAGAGGGGTTCACCAGCGATCAGAACCTCCCCGTGGGCGTCGGCAGACCAGAAGATCGACGGGTGGTGGGTGGGGGGTTGAGGCAGGTTCATCTCGCCTCCACCGGGGTATGCGCAAAATGGGCGGCGACCGCAGCGCGATCGATCTTGCCGTTGGGGTTGCGGGGAAGGGGGGCAGTGGTGAACCAGAGGAGCGACGGGACCTGATAGGTGGCGAGATGGCGGCGACAATGGGTGAGGAGCGCCCGTTCAGAGACGGCGGCATCCCCTCTGACCACGACGGCGACGGCGATTTTCTGACCAAGGTCGGGGTCATCGACGCCGCACGCGCAACATTCGACCACGCCAGGGAAGGTGTGGATCACGCGCTCGACCTCTTCGGGGCTCACGCGGTAGCCGCTTGTTTTGATTTGGGCGTCGCGGCGGCCGACGAAGTAGAGGAACCCTTCGTCGTCGCAAAAGCCATAGTCCCCCGAAAAGACGGCGATCTCCGGAAGAAGCTGCGCAGAACCGACGGGGGCAAGCGCCGCGGGAAGCGGCCGGAAACGCTCCGCGCTTTTATCTGGGGCGTTCCAGTAGCCGAGGGCAACAAGCGGCCCGCGCTGGACGATTTCGCCTACTTCACCCGGTGCCGCGCGGGTACCGTCTTCGCGAACGATCAGGATATCGCTGTTGGGAATCGGGATGCCGATCGAATCGGGACGTTTCGGCCACTCGGCAGGGGGGAGGTAGGTGGCACGAAAGGCTTCGGTCAAGCCGTACATCACGGTAAAGGGGCTCTCGGGGCAGCGGGCATACCAGGCTTCGACCCAGCTTGGGGGCATCTTGCCGCCGGTGCTTGCAGCGATTCGCCAGTGGCGCGCGAAGGACTCCGGCCAGGTTTCATTGAGGAGTTGCCGCCACAACGGGGGGACAGCGGTGAGCGCGGTGATCTGGTGTTCGGCGATGGCGGCGACGGTGTCGCGCGGCAGGAGATGGTCATGGAGGACCACCGTGGCGCCAGCGACCCAGGCGGTGGTGAGTTGCGAAAAGCCAGCGTCAAACGAGAGGGGAAGTGCGGCAAGAATCCGATCGTCCCCACGAAGCCCGAGGTAGCGCACCACCGATTGGGCGCCGGCAAGGAGGTTACGGTGGGAGACCACCACCCCCTTGGGCATCCCAGTGCTTCCCGAGGTGTAGAAGATCGCTGCTGGGTCGTTTTCGGTGCGGTGGAGCGGTGGTGCGGTGGTGGTTCGGACGGGGGCCGCGAAGAGAGCGACGGGGTCGTTCTCTGGCACCACGCTCTGGGGAAGGGCCGAGAAGGCTTCCGGGAGGGGGAGGGGTTGCCACCCGTTCGCTGGGTCCAGCCAGGGGGTGAGGACCGCACCACGCGCGCTGCTCGTCACGATCAGGGTCGGCTGGCCGTCGTCGAGGAGGTAGGCGATCTGCTCGGGCTTGAGCGCCGGGTTGGCCACGACGAGAATCGCGCCGAGGCGCTGCGCGGCAAGGAGCGCGACGACCCCCTCAAGACGCTTGTCGAGCCAAATGAGGACGCGCGCGTAGGGGGTGACACCTCCGCGCCACGCCTCGGCGGTGGCTGTCGCAAGATGATGGAGTGCACGGTAGGTGAGCCGGCGCGCACTTCGCCGCGTTTCGATAAGGGCAACCTGCTCGGGACGTTGCTCGGCTTGGAAGGCGACCAGGTCGTCGAGGGTGGTGATCATTGCATCACTCTTCTTGGTGCGCTGCACAAATCTTGCGTATAATCGCTCACTTCACGACTCGGAAGGGTGCCGATCTTGACGCTCGAAGAGGAACTCCTTGATCTGGTTGCCGCAGTGCTCGAGCTTTCGCCACAAAGGCGAGCGCAGCTCGCCCCCGATTCACCCCTCTTGGGCGCGTTGCCCGAGTTGGATTCGATGGCGGTGTTGGACCTCCTCCATGCGATTGAGGCCCGATTTGACGTGACGATCGAAGACGACGCGGTCACAAGCGAACGTTTTCTCTCCGCGCGGTCACTCGCCGCTTGGGTCGTTACGCTGCAGCGTTCATAAGGGGGGCAGCAAAGCGAGGGGCAGCGCGCCACCACACCGGCTCCTCGTCTATTCGGCACGGATCATCGTCCCGACACCATGGTCGGTGAGAATCTCCAAGAGGAGCGCGTGTTCGACCCGCCCGTCGATGATATGGACCGAGCGCACACCGTTTCTTGCCGCCTCCAGTGCTGAGGCGATTTTGGGGAGCATCCCGCCCGAGAGGGTCCCATCGGCGACCAGCTGGTCGATGAGGCTCGGGGTGAGCCCAGTGAGGAGCTTCCCCTCTTTGTCGAGGACGCCTGGAGTGTTGGTCAGCAGAACCAGTTTTTCGGCGCGCAGCACTTCGGCCACTTTCCCCGCAACCACATCGGCGTTGATGTTGTAGGTTTGCCCATCTTCGCCGACGCCGATCGGGGCGATCACCGGAATGAAGTCGCCTGAGTCGAGAAACGAGATGATCGTCGGATCGATCCGGGTGATCTCCCCCACCTGACCGATATCGACCAGATCCTCCTCTCTGCCCGGAACGCGCATGTAGAGTTTGCGGGCGCGGATGAACCCGCCGCCATCTTTGCCCGTCAAACCGACCGCTTTGCCGCCATGGCGGTTGATGAGATGGACGATCTCTTTGTTCACTTGCCCGCCGAGCACCATTTCGACGACCTCCATCGTCTCGGCGTCGGTGACCCGCATCCCTTGGATGAATTCCCCCTTTTTGCCGACCCGTTGCAACAGCTGTTCGATTTGCGGCCCACCCCCATGGACGACGACCGGGTTCATGCCGACGAGCTTCAACAGCACCACATCTTGGGCGAAGCACTCCTTGAGGTGCGGGTCGGTCATCGCGTTGCCACCGTATTTGATCACGATGGTTTTGTCGAAGAAGCGCTGGATGTAGGGCATCGCCTCGGCAAGAATCTCCGCCTTGATTCGCGGTTCGATGCGCTCAGTGGTCATGGGCACGGATCCTTTTCGCTCGATAGGGGCGATTGTAGCAAGGTTACGGTTAGGCGTGATGGAGGAGTGTCTCGAGTTTGGCAAGTCCCGGGTGGCGCGGATCGAGCCTGCGCAGCGCCCGCGCAGCTCTTTTCGCTACCGCGATGGCCTCCTCTTTGGCGATTGCGCCGTGCTCTGCGGCGCGCAGGTAGGCGAGCGCGAGGTTGAAGTGGACGGCGCCACTTCCTGGTAGCGTTGCGGCCGCTTGCCGCATCGCGTCGATCGTCGCTACCCAATCGTTGCGCTGGGCAAACGCGACCCCTTCCAGAACAAGCGCCTTGGCTCGGTCAAGGAGCGCCGCCTCGATCTGCTCCAAGAGCTCTGCCTTGCCGCTGTTTTTGAGCTGTGCGGCCAACTGTTGGCGATAACGGTGGTCGCGGATATTCTCCCGTAACCGTTGCAGGAGCAGCAGCGCATCGCTCCTCTGTTGCGATTCCGACAGTCCCGCAAGCACCAGGCGGTTGAGCCACGCCGGAGGAGGATCGGGAATCTCCGCTTCGAGCGCGTGGTGCAGCGCCAAACGCAACGCGTCAGTCGCCTCCTCCGTGAGCCCCTGACGGTGGGCCAGGCGAAAGTCGGCAAAATGGAGGATCGCCTGGTCACTCCCGGTTTTCTTCCCTTTGGCGAGGGCTGCAAGTGTCTGTTTCGCCTCTTCCCATCGCCCCGTTTCGGCAAAAATTTCACAGAGGAGCAGCCGATCTTCTGGTTGACGTGCGGTGCGGTGGGTGAGGAGCTGTCTGGCGACGGTGAGCGCCGTTTCGTGCTCCCCGGTGGCGAGGAGTTCGGGGAGCGCGGTGTGGAGCCGCAAACGGTTGAGGGGCGCGCTGGTGACAATCTTGCGGTAGGCTTGAGCCATCTCGTCGCGGTTGGCGAGAAGCTCCGCGACCCGCGCGAGCGTCTCCCACGCGTCGAGGTAGTTGGGGTGGGCAGCGGTGACCTTGTCCAAAAGGGTTTTGGCCTCGGCAAGCTCCTCGAGCGCAATCAATACCCGCGCTTTGCCGTGAAGTGCCCAAGGTCGTGACCGTTCGGCAAGAAGCGTCTCGTAGTGGTCGAGCGCCGCTTGCCACTCCCCGGCGCGCTCAAGGATCTGCCCGGTGAGGCGTGCCGCCGCAAGGCGAAAGCGCGGGGCCTTTTCGGCGATCTTTTGGTTGATGCGACGAACCTCGGCCATCTCGGGCTCTGCCCAGTGGCGCCAGAGGGGGGCGAGCACCTGGTGGCGGGTGAGGATGGTGCGCAGCCGCTCTTCGAGTTGTGTGCTGCTCACCGGCTGCAGGAGCACGGCGTCGGGCCCAAGGTCGGCCGTACTCAGGATCACTTGCGTCTGCCGCTCCTGCGCGAGGACGATGAAAGGGGTCCCCGCGCGCTCATCGGGAGTGGTGCGAAGGGTCTCAAGGAGCTCCAGCGCCGAACCGTCTCGGGAGGCCAGCGCTGCGACGACAACCTGGGGTGGGCGCTCAGCAAGGAGCTGTGAGGCGGAGGTAACGGTTGCCGCGACGTCGACCTCCGTGCAGCCGCTCTCGCTGAGCGCCGCTTTGAGAAGCGCGCGCGTCGTGCCGTGCGGTTCGACCAGTAGCGCGCGCATCGACCTCTCTTGCCCTTTACGAGGCGTTTCCGCCCTTTTCCGCGACCCGCAAGCGGAGATGGAGCTCTTTGAGCTGCTTGTCGCTCACCGGCGACGGCGCGTGGGTGAGGAGACACTGCGCCCGCTGCGTCTTCGGGAAGGCGATCACGTCGCGGATCGATTCGGCACCACTCATCAGCGTGACGATGCGGTCAAGGCCAAAGGCGAGCCCACCGTGCGGCGGCGCACCGTATTTGAGGGCGTCGAGCAGGAAGCCAAACTTCTCTTGTGCCTCCTCGTCCGAGATCCCCAGCGCAGCAAAGACCTGCCGCTGGACCGCCTCGCGGTGGATCCGGATCGACCCGCCGCCGATCTCCCAACCATTCAACGCAAGGTCGTAGGCTTGGGCGCGAACGCGCCCCGGGTCGCTCGTGAGGTAAGGGAGATCTTCTTCGCGCGGGGAAGTAAAAGGGTGGTGGCACGCGACCCAACGTTTCTCCTCTTCGTCGTATTCGAACATCGGAAAATCGACGACCCAGACGGGCGCCCATGCGCTTCCAGTGAGAAACCCCTTGTCATGACCGAGCTTGACCCGCAACGCGCCCAGAGCGTCGAAGACCACTTTGGGCTTGTCGGCGCCAAAGAAGATGAGGTCGCCCGACTGTGCCCCGGTCCGCTCGAGGATGGTGCGCAGCGCCTGCTCGTGCAAGTTTTTGACGATCGGCGACTGCAGCCCCTCTTCGTTGAGCTTGCTGGCGTCATTGACTTTGATGTAGGCCAACCCCTTCGCGCCGTAGATCGCGACGAAGCGGGTATATTCGTCGATCTCCCCGCGCGTCAGCGCCGCACCACCCGGAACCCGCAGCGCCATCACTTTGCCGCCGCTGTTCGCGGGCTGGGCGAAGACTTTGAACGCGACGTCGCGCACCGCGTCGGTCACATCCGTCAGTTCGAGCGTCACACGGAGGTCGGGTTTGTCGGAACCGAAGCGCGCCATCGCCTCGTCGTAGGTGAGGCGCGGGAAGGGATTGGGCAGTTCGACACCCAAGGTCTCGGCGAAGATTCTTCGGATCATCTCCTCCATGAGGGTGATGATCTCCTCTTGGGTCAGGAACGAGGTTTCGATATCGACCTGGGTGAACTCCGGTTGCCGGTCGGCACGGAGATCCTCGTCGCGGAAACATTTGGTGATCTGGTAGTAGCGGTCGAAGCCGGCGATCATCAGGAGCTGCTTGAAGAGCTGAGGCGATTGCGGGAGCGCGTAGAAGTGGCCCGGATGGACCCGCGAGGGAACGAGATAGTCGCGCGCCCCTTCCGGTGTACTCTTCGTGAGCATCGGGGTTTCGATGTCGATGAATCCGTGGGCGTCGAGAAAGCGGCGAAACGCGCGCGCCACCTGGTAGCGCAGCATCAGGTTTTTCTGCATCACCGGGCGGCGCAGATCGAGGACGCGGTGGGTGAGCCGAACAGTCTCGGAGAGGTGTTCGTCTTCGATCTGGAAGGGAAGCGGGGCGCTGGTGTTGAGAATCGTGAGCGACTCAACGAAGAGTTCGATCTCCCCCGTGGTGATGTTGGGGTTCTCCGTCCCCGCAGGACGGCGACGGACCCGACCCGTGACGCTCAGGACATACTCATTGCGCACGCTCTCGGCAAGGCGAAACGCCTCGGGACGGTCGGGGTCAACGACGATCTGGACGATCCCCGAGCGGTCGGCAAGGTCGATGAAGATCACCCCGCCATGGTCGCGCCGACGGCGCGCCCACCCGCACAGGGTGACCGTTTGGTTGAGATGTTCGGCAGTAACCGTACCGCAGTAGTGGCTTCGCATCAGGTTTCCTCTGTTCTATTCGGTTGTCGCCGCGCACGCTTCGCACGCCCCCGCACCGCAGCCGCCTGTTTCTGATGAGGCGGAGGCGGCGCTCTTCTGGCTGTTTCCCTTCCCTTTGTAGTCGGTGACGTACCAGCCCTCCCCTTTGAAGGCAAAACCAGCCGCGGAGAGGAGCTTGACATAGGCGGCGCTGCCACACGCGGGGCAGGTGGCAATCGGTTCGTCGTTGACCTTTTGCAGATGTTCCTGTTCGTGACCACACGATGTGCAACGGTATTCGTAGATCGGCATGGTCATCCTCCGTCTGTAAACCACAAATGCATGATTATAATCGGCTCAAAGGGAAAGCGCTAGAATCGTGATCCAACGACATCGGTGCTGAAGGAGGTTGGGGGGTGCGAAGTCAGATCAGGACGGCTTGCTTTTTTCTGACCCTGGTCGTGCTCGTCTGGATGCAGACGGCGCACGCCGCAAAAATCACCATCGCCGCGGCGGCCGACCTCAAGTTCGCGATGGACGAGATCGTCGCCGCTTTCAAGAAAGAGCACCCCGCTGACGAGGTCGAGGTCATTTACGGTTCCTCAGGGAAATTTCATACCCAGATTAAAAACGGTGCCCCCTACGACCTCTACTTTTCGGCCGATATCCACTATCCGCGGGAGCTCGTTCAAGCGGGCCTCGCGGCCTCCGAGGTGAAACCCTACGCCTTTGGCCGGATCGTCCTCTGGAGCGCGAGCTTGGACACGAGCAAGATGACGCTTGAGAGCCTCACCGACCCCAAGATCACCCGCATCGCGATCGCGAACCCCAAACACGCCCCCTACGGCAAGCGCGCTGAGGAGGCGCTGCGCGCCTCAGGCTTGTGGGAAAAAATCGAACCGAAGCTCGTCTTTGGCGAAAACATCGCCCACACCGCGCAGTTTGTCCAGACGGGCAACGCCCAGGTTGGGATCATTGCGCTTTCGCTTGCCCTCAACCCCGAGCTCGCACAGCAAGGGGGCTACACCCTGATTCCCGACCACTTACACGAGCCGCTCGAGCAGGGGTTCATCATTACCCAGCGGGCTGCGGGGAATGAACTCGCGCAGCGCTTTGCCGACTACATGGGTAACCCCGCCGCACGAGCGATCATGGTTCGCTACGGTTTCGTCTTGCCCGGTGAGCGCTAAAGGGCGAAGTGCGGGCGCGGCAGATTGAGGGGATCGCAATGCTCACCGCAAGTGACTGGCAAGCGCTCTGGCTCACGGTACGGCTTGCCGCGCTCGTCACCGCGATTCTGCTCGTCGTCGGCACGCCGATTGCCTGGTGGCTTGCGCGCACGCGCTCGCGCTGGAAGGGGCCGATCAGCGCGGTGGTGGCGTTGCCGCTCGTGCTGCCACCGTCGGTGTTGGGCTTCTATCTGCTGCTTGCGATGGGGCCGAATGGCCCCGTCGGACGGCTCACCGAGTGGCTGGGGCTTGGGCTCCTCCCCTTCACCTTCGGGGGATTGGTCGTTGCGTCGGTCTTCTACTCGCTCCCCTTCATGGTCCAGCCGCTGCAGAGCGCTTTCGAGGCCTTGGGCGAGCGACCGCTCGAGGTCGCGGCGACACTGCGCGCCTCGCCTTTGGACGCTTTTCTGACGGTGGCCGTGCCGCTTGCGGCGCCCGGTTTTTTTACTGCGATGGTGCTCACCTTTGCCCACACGATCGGCGAATTTGGCGTCGTGTTGATGGTGGGGGGAAATATCCCGGGGGTGACGCGGGTGGTATCCGTGCAGATCTACGACCACGTCGAGGCGCTCGAGTATGCGGAGGCGCATCGCCTCGCGGCAGTGATGCTCCTCTTCTCGTTTTTGGTGCTTCTCCCCCTCTACGGCACGCGGCGTTCGGGCGTTTCCACGGGGAAATGAGATGGCGGCGATCGAAGCGCGCTTTCGCGTCGACTGGCCCGGTTTTACGCTCGACGTCGATCTCGAATTGCCTGCGCGCGGGGTGACCGCCCTTTTTGGCCACTCGGGGTCGGGGAAGACGACGCTGCTGCGCTGCATCGCGGGGCTCGAGCGGGCGCCAGTGGGGCGCCTCGTCGTCGCGGGTGAGGTGTGGCAGGATGAGGATCGCTGGGTGCCGACTCACCGCCGGCCGATCGGCTATGTCTTTCAGGAGGCGAGTCTTTTTCCCCACCTCACGGTGCTCGGCAATTTGCGCTACGGGATGAAGCGCGCTAGGGTGTGGCAGGGGGTCGCGCCGCTCGAGCCGGTGATCGAGCTCCTCGGGATTGGCCATCTCCTCGACCGGCGCCCGGAGCGGCTTTCGGGCGGTGAGCGGCAGCGGGTGGCGATCGCGCGGGCGTTGGCGCTCCAGCCGCGGCTTCTCTTGATGGACGAGCCGCTCTCGGCGCTCGATGTGGCGCGCAAGCTCGAGATCTTGCCCTACCTTGAGAAGCTGCGCGACGAGTTCGCAATCCCGATGCTCTACGTCACCCACGCGCCGAACGAGGTCGCACGCCTCGCCGACCACGTGGTGGTGCTCGAGGGAGGGCGGGTGCGGGCGCAGGGGCCGCTCACGGCGCTGCTGGCGCAACCCGACTCGCCGCTTCACGTCGGCGAAAAGGCGGGGGTGGTGCTTGAGGGGAGGGTCGCGGTGCGCGACGCGACGTGGCACCTTGCGCGCGTCGATTTCGCCGGGGGGAGCCTCTGGGTGCGTGACGCGGGGTTGCCGATTGGTCGCTCAGTGCGGGTGCGGGTGCTCGCAAGCGACGTGAGCCTTGCGCGCGACCCCGGGCAGAGCACGATTCAGAACCTGTTGTCCGCAGAGGTTGCAGCGATCGTCGAGGAGGGGCCCGGTTCGGTGCTGGTGCAGTTGCGCGTGGGGGAGGCGCAGCTTCTTGCGCTCGTGACCGCGCGGGCGCTCGCGACGCTGGCGATCGCCCCCGGAGAGCGCCTCTGGGCGCAGGTTAAGTCGGTCGCGCTTTTGGCTTAGGGGGCGGTTAGCCGAGGAGTTGAGCGAGAAGGTTTGGCGCAAACAGGGAGATCACCCCTGCAAACGCCAAAAAAGGGCCGAACGGGATCGGCTGCCCCTGGGCCAAGCGCCCGGTTGCCCGCGCGGTGATCCCGATGACGGCCCCCAAAGAGGCGCTCACGAGCAGCACCTGCGGCAGCATCGCCACGCCGAGCCAGGCGCCGAGTGCCGCAAGGAGCTTGAAGTCGCCGTACCCCATCCCCTCTTTACCGGTGACGATCTTGAAGAGCCAGTAGAGGCTCCAGAGGAGCAAATAACCGCAGAGCGCTCCGACCACGGCATGGGGAAGCGGTGCAAAACGGCCGTCCAAGTTGGCAAGCAGCCCCAGCCACAGCAGCGGCAAGGTGAGGTCGTCTGGCAGGAGCTGCGTCTCCCAGTCGATAAAGGCGAGTGCAATAAGCACCCAGAGGTAGGCGGCAGCCAAGAGCGCCGTCACCGTCACCCCCCAGCGTGCGACTGCAGCGGCGGTAACCATCGCAGTGAGGAGCTCGACGATGAGGTAGCGGGGGGAGATGCTTGCGTGGCAGTGGTGGCATCGGCCGCGGAGCATCAGCCACGAGACGATTGGAATATTCTCCCACCACGCGAGCTTTGCACCACAGTGCGGACAGTGGGAGGCCGGGAAGGCGAGGTTGAAGCGGTTCTCTGCCTGCGCGGAATCGGTACTCGTGTCGATCTGCGCTGTCTCTTTCGCCATTCCGGCCGTTTCGCGGAGATACTCAGTCGCCTCGATACGCCAGCGCCGTTCTAACATTTTCGGCAGCCGAACAATCACGACGTTGAGGAAACTGCCGATGATCGCCCCAAGGAGCGCGGCGACAAGGAGCGTCGTTGTCTCGGCCATCATCCCACCACCTGCCCGAGTTTGAAGATCGGCAGATACATCGAGACGACAATCCCCCCGACGACCACCCCGAGGAAGGCCATGATGAGGGGTTCGAGGAGTTGCGAGAGCGACGCGACTGCTTCATCGACTTCGCGCTCGTAGTATTCGGCGATTTTGCTCAACATCGTGTCGAGCTGCCCCGACTCCTCCCCGATCGAGACCATCTGCGGCACCATCGCGGGGAAGACGCCCGAGTCGATCATTGCGACCGTGAGCGACACCCCTTGGGTGACCTGGGTACGGATTTGATCGGTGGCGTCGCGATAGACGGCGTTCCCGGCGGCGCTTCCAACCGAGACGAGCGCTTCGTTGAGGGGAACGCCGGCTGCGAACATCGTCGCGAGCGTTCTTGTCCACCGCGCGATCGCCGCTTTCTGGAGAATGATCCCGACAATGGGGAGCTTCAAGAGGAGTTTGTCGATTCGGTCACGAAAGGGTTGCGATTTGCGAAAGAATGCGACAAACGCAACGATTGCGGCCAATATCCCGCCAAAGATCGCCCACCACCACGCGACGAAGAATTCCGAGATCGCGATCACCAGGAGCGTTGGCGCCGGGAGGTCTGCGCCGAAGCTCGTGAAGATCTCTTTGAACTGCGGGATCACGAAGATCATCAGGATCGAGATCACGATAAAAGCGACGACGACGACCGCGGCGGGGTAGAAGAGCGCCGATTTGATCTTGCCCTTGATCGCGAGGATCTTCTCCTGGTAGGTGGCGATCCGGTCAAGCAGGTCGTCGAGAATCCCGGCCTGTTCCCCGGCGGCAACGAGCGCGACAAAGAGGCGGTCGAAATAGAGGGGGTGTTTGGCAAACGACTGCGCAAGGGGATTCCCTTGGGCGATATCGCTGCGAATCTCGTTCAGGAGGCGCGCGAGCGCCGGATTCGACGCGCCGCGAATCGCGATGTCAAAAGCTTGTAGCATCGATACGCCCGCCTTCATCATCGTCGCCAGTTGCCGGGTAAAGAGGGCGATCTCCTTCTCCGGGATACGGCCGCGGCGCATTTTGACCACTTGCAACTTGCGGACTCGCACCCCTTTTTGCCGCAGCGCCGCTTTCGCAGCGAGTTCGCTTACGGCGCGAATCTCACCGCGCGCCTTTTTGCCTGCCGCGTCGGTCCCTTCCCAGACGAAGACCTTCTCTTCTTGCGTCGCTGCTTTAGCCACTGTGCGCTCCTAGTCGTTGGTCACCGCGAGCACCTCCATGAGGGAGGTGACCCCCTGTTTTACTTTGAGCAACCCCGATTGGCGCAGATTCCGTACCCCTTCGCGCCGCGCTTGCCGTTCGAGTTCAAGGGCGTTGGCGTTGGTCATGATGAGCTCGCGCATCGCATCGGAGATCGGCATCACTTCGTAAATTCCTACGCGCCCTTTGTAACCGCTCCCGCGGCACCGCTCGCACCCTTGCGGGTTAGGGCCGTAGAGGGTCCAGCTGCCGTCGAGTTCGGCTTCGGTAAAACCGGCGGCCAACAGCGCCTCTTTCGGGATTTGCTGCGGAATCTTGCAGCTGCAGAGGCGGCGGGCAAGCCGCTGCGCGGTGATGAGATGGACCGACGAGGCGATGTTAAAGGGGGCGAGCCCCATCAGCCGCAGGCGGTCAAGGGTCGATGGGGCATCGTTGGTGTGCAGCGTCGACAACACCAGGTGGCCGGTCTGCGCCGCCTTTACCGCGATGTCGGCCGTTTCGAGGTCGCGGATTTCGCCCACCATGATGATGTCGGGGTCCTGGCGGAGAAACGCCCGCAGCGCCGCGGCGAAGGTGAGCCCGGTCTTTTCGTTGATGTTGACCTGGTTGATCCCGGGGAGGTTGATTTCGACCGGGTCTTCGGCGGTGGAGATATTGACCTCGGGTTGGTTGAGAATGTTGAGGCAGGTGTAGAGCGAGACCGTCTTCCCCGAGCCGGTGGGACCGGTAACCAGCACCATCCCGTAGGGGCGGTGGATCGCTTCGAGCAGCGCCTCTTTCTGGTCGGGCTCATAGCCAAGCGAGTCGATCCCGAGCATCGCCGAAGAGGAGTCCAAGATTCGCATCACGATCTTCTCGCCCCAAAGCGTGGGGAGGGTCGAGACGCGAAAGTCGATCGCTTTCTGGCGGTTCAGGACGAGCTTGATCCGACCGTCTTGGGGAACGCGTCGCTCAGAGATGTCGAGCCGTGCCATGATCTTGACCCGCGCGGTGATCTTATCTTTGAGCGCGAGCGGCGGTCGCGCGACTTCGCGCAGCATCCCGTCCGCACGGTAGCGGATCCGGTAGAGTTTTTCGTAGGGCTCGAAATGGATATCCGACGCCCCTTCGTTGATTGCGTCAAAAAGGATCTTGTTGATGAAGCGAACGACTGGCGCGTCGTCGATCGCCTCGTCGGTTGCGCGCGCCGAAGCTCCTGCCTCGTCGGTTTGCACTTCTGCGGAGAGGTCGAGCGCCTCATCGGTGAGTGAAGCGAGGGCGTCACTTGCCGACTGATAAATTTCGTTGAGCAGGCGCGCGAGCGCCCGTGCAGGCGCCACGACGGGCTCAATCGTCTGCCCGCTCTGGAAGCGCAGCGTGTCCAGTAGCGTCACATGCGACGGGTCGGCAAGGGCAATGAGTATTTTCCCTTTGCGTTTGGAGAGTGGGAGCACGCCATGTTTTGCGGCGAGGTCACGATCGAGAAGATCTTTGGGGATCTTGTCGCGGTCGAGTGCCTCGATGTCGAGGATCGGAACGCCAAACCGTTCGCCGGCGAAACGAGCGACACGTTTTTCCGAAAGCCCCGCAACGGCAATGAGCGCGAGCAGCACGCCAAAGGGCCCCTCCTCAGGGGAGGCCACTGCCTGCTCCACCTGCGCTTCGCTCACCCACTGCTCTTGCACCAGTGCGCGAATGAGGCCAGTGATCTGTTCTTTGGTGGTCATCTCTCCTCCCTGGTGTCGAGACGGCGAAGCCGCGCCACCCGGATAGTCCGCTCGTCGGTTTGAACCACTTCGACCACGACGTCGTTGAAGCGAACCGCCGTCTCCCCGTCGGGGAGCGACTGCAGGGTCGCTAAGAGGAGCCCGTTCAGCGTCCGGCCGCGATCCTCGGGAAGTTGGATGCCAAGCGCCCGGTTGATCTCGCGAATCAGGCTCTCACCCGGTAACGTGACCGTGCCCGACTCATCCCAGTCGAAGGCGTGGGCCCCGGTGAGTGAGGTGGTGAACTGCCCGACGATCTCCTCAATGATGTCCTCAATCGTCAAGAGCCCCTGCAGCTCCCCGTACTCATCGACGACGAGCGCCAACCGCTCGCGCCGCTTTTGAAATTCCGAGAGCTGTTTGAGCACCGGGGTGTGGGCGGGGATGAAATAGGGGGGGGTCGCTGATTGGTGGAGGAGCGTTGTGGAGAAAGATTCGCCCGTGAGCAGCGCCCCTACGACTCGACGGATGTGAACGACGCCAAGGATCTCATCCTGCCGACTGTCGATGAGCGGCAAGCGGCTGTGGTAGGCAGTGGCCAACTGTTCGCGCAGGGTCTCTTCGCTTTCGGCGAGGTCGAGCGCCTCGATCACCCGCCGCGGGCGCATCACGTCGGCAACCGTCAAGTGTTCGATATCGAGAAGATTGAGGAGCAGCTCGCGGTGGTTCTGGAAGCGCCAGAGCGAAATTTGCCCCAAAAGCGCCCGGACCTCCTCGGGCGAAAAGCCCTGATGGGTTTGTTTGCTCTCAAGGCGCAGAAGTTTTAGTATCCCCTTGACGAAGAGGTTGACAAAATCGACCACAGGGCCGGTGACGCGAATGAGGAGGGTGAGTGGCCAAGCGTACCAGTGGACGAGGGTATCGGCGTAGCGGGCGCCCACCACTTTCGGCGTAATCTCGGAAAAGACGAGGATCACAAAAGTGAGGAGAAAACTCCCCACCGCTAGCGCACTTTCGTGTTCGCCAAAAAGCGCGAGGGTAATGACCGACGCCAGCGTCGCTGCCCCCACGTTGATCACGTTATTGAGGAGCAGAATCATGCCGAGGAGCCGATCGGTATCGGCAAGAAGCGTGAGCGCGAGACGCGCGCTTTTTTTGCCCTTATCGGCAAGCGTCTGGAGACGAAAGCGGTTCGTCGCCATCATCACCGTTTCGCTCATCGAAGCCACCCCCGACCCGATGAGGAGCGCCACGAGCGCGACGAAGTGCCACAGCGTGATCGATACTCCAGGAGCTGTTTCGTTCATGGAACGTGTGCAGTCAGGAGAAAATCGCGAACGAAGTGAAACCCGACGTAGGCCAGTGCGAGGAGTACGATTCCTCCCCACAGCCAGCGTAGCGCCGTTTGTCCTCGCCAACCGAAGCGCCAACGGCCCAAAAGAAGGAGGGTAAAGACCACCCAGGCCGAAAGCGAGAAGACCGTTTTGTGGTCCCATCGCCAGGGAACCCCAAAGAGCGGTTCAGAAAAGAAACCGGTGAGGTTGGTGAGGGTCAGCGCAATGAAGCCAGCTGCGATCAGGCGAAAGAGTTGCGCCTCCATCATCATCAGAGGGGGGAGCCGCTCGAGCCAGCGGAAGAAGCGGTGGTGGTGCAGCGCCTGCTGCGCAACCGTCATCAGGAAGGCGTGGATCGCAACCACGGAAAAGAGCGCGTAACTGACGAGCGCAACCAAGAGGTGGGCAACGAGCGCTGGTTTTCCGGCAGCCACCACAGGGGCAAAAGAGAGTGGCGTTGCCGCAGCGGCGAGGCAGACGAGGGCCGCAGCAGGGGCATGGATGAGGGTGGTCCAGTGGCCCTCTGCATGGCGCAGATCCCACGCCAGAATCACTCCCGCCAACCACAGAGTCAGCGACAAGACCGGCGCGACGCCCAGCCGAATGCCCCCCTCCAGATGGCCGAAAAGGAGCATTGCCACCCCAGCTCCGTGAAGCGCAAGCGCGATCACATAGCCCAAACGGTGCCAGGGAGGAGGGCACTGGGATTGATCGGATCTGCGGCAATGGCGCCACCCCCCGACTGCAACGAGGGTGTAGCTCAGCGCCGCGGCCAAATGCAGTAGAATCGGCTCCATGAGACGAAAGTGTAACCGATTCGAGGGCAATTGACGATGCTGGAGCAGCTTACCCAACGATTGAGTCGCGTGGTCAAAACGCTCCGCGGCCAGGCGCGGCTCACGGAAGAGAACATCCAGGAGGCCCTCCGGGAAGTGCGGATGGCGTTGCTCGAAGCCGACGTCGCTTTGCCCGTCGTCAAGGCATTCATCGAGCGGGTGCGTAGCAAAGCGGTCGGGCAAGAGGTGATCGGGTCGCTGACCCCAGGCCAGGCGCTCATTGGTGTCGTCTATGACGAGCTGAAGGCGCTGATGGGGGGAGAAGAGGCGCCGCTCCTGTTGAACGCCCGTCCACCCGTAGTGATCCTGATGGCCGGGTTGCAAGGGGCGGGGAAGACGACGACGGTGGGGAAACTCGGTAAGTGGCTCAAAGAGACGAAGCGCAAGAAGGTCCTCACCGTCTCGACCGACGTCTACCGTCCCGCGGCGATCGAGCAGCTCGCAACAGTCGCGAAGAACGCCGGGGTCGACTGGTTCCCTTCGACTGCGGACGAGGAACCGGTCGCGATTGCGCTCCGCGCGCTCGACGAAGCGAAACGGCGCGGCTACGACGTATTGCTCGTCGATACCGCCGGGCGGCTCGCGATCGACGAGGCGATGATGGCGGAGATTCGCCGCCTCCACGAGGCGCTGCAGCCGACAGAGACACTCTTTGTCGTCGACGCGATGTTGGGTCAGGATGCGGTCAATACGGCGAAGGCGTTTCACGAAGCGCTGCCGCTCACCGGCGTCGTGCTCACGAAACTCGACGGCGACGCTCGGGGTGGCGCTGCGCTCTCGGTGCGCTACGTCACAGGGGCACCGATCAAATTCGCCGGTGTCGGCGAGAAGCTCGACGGGCTTGAGCCCTTTTACCCCGAGCGGATGGCGAGCCGCATCCTCGGCATGGGCGACATCATCGGGCTGGTGGAAGCGGCGCGCAAAGAGGTCGATGAGGAGAAGGCAAAGCAGCTCGCGAAGAAGATCCAGTCGGGCAAAGGGTTCGATTTGAACGACTTTCGTGACCAGATCGTGCAGTTGCGCAAAATGGGGGGGATGAGTGCGCTCCTGGACAAAATGCCCGCACAGATTGCCCAGATGGCAGGGCAGCTCCCGGCAGGAGGCGATGACAAGATGATTCGGCGGATCCAGGGGATCATCGACAGCATGACACCAGAAGAGCGTGCCAAGCCCGAGATCATCAAGGCGAAGCGGAAACAGCGGATCGCAGCAGGCGCTGGGGTCACGGTTCAGGAGGTCAATCGCCTCCTCAAGCAGTTTGACCAGACCCAGCGGTTGATGAAGCAGCTCGGCAAAGGGGGGTTACAGCGGATGGTTCGCGGTTTGAGCGGCGTGTTGCCGCGGCTGCGGTAGTCGGGATTATGACGACGGTGCCGGATACCCGCTGGCCGCACGGTGTTGGCCCTTTTTTGTGGCTCACGCTGCGGCGCACTCTAGGGACGATTCTGCGCGGCGAAGTGATCGGTGCGCTTTTCTGGCCGGTGTTGGTCGCGAGCCTCCTCTGGTTGGTGGTCGGCGCACTCCTCTGGGAGCCGGTGACGACGATGATCGGAAGCTGGCTTGAGGAGGCAAACGGAGCAACCTCCTCTGGCGAGGCCCTTACTTGGTGGAGTGGTGCGCTCATCGTCGGGGTGAAGTTCGCGTTGTGGCTGGGTGTGATTCCGCTCATCTACGTGACGGCGCTGGTTTTGCTTGCGGTGTGGACGCTCCCCAACCTCATTCGCCGCATCGCCCAACGCGACTATCCGGCGCTCACTTTTCGCCATGGCGGATCGGCGATAGGGAGCCTCATCAATACCCTCACTGCGGCGTCGCTCTATCTCTTGGGGTTGTTGGGAACTCTTCTCTTGTGGTGGATTCCCGGGGCGCTCCTCCTTTTCCCCTTTTTGCTCACTGCATGGCTCAACCAGCGCACCTTTGTCTATGACTGTTTGAGTGAAGTGGCAGATGGGGACGAATTGCGCCGGGTGGCTGAGCGCTACCGGGGCTGGCTCTTTGTCGTCGGTCTGGTGGGGGCAGCGCTCCTGTGGCTCCCTGTGGTGAACCTCCTCTCCCCCGTGTTGATCGCCACCCTCTTTGCCCACGCGACCCTTGAGCTCCTGCAATGGGAACGGGGCGTTGTCACCCCTCATTCTCCATCCTCCTCGACCTGGGAGTTACTGCCATGATCGCGATCGGCGCCTACATTATCGGTGACGAAATCCTCTCCGGACGCCGCCAGGATAAGCACCTCACGGCGCTCATTGACATTCTCAAGCGACGCGGGTTGCGGCTCAGTTGGGCCCACTACCTCGGCGACGATCCGGTGCGCCTGACTGAGGCGTTCCGCCGCAGTTTCGCGACGAGCGACGTCGTCTTTAGCTTTGGCGGAATCGGGGCAACGCCTGACGACCACACCCGACAGTGTGCCGCAGCGGCGCTTGGCCGTCCGCTCAAACTCCATCCGGAGGCCGAAGCGTTGATCCGTGCTCGTTTGGGGGCCGACGCCACCCCGGCGCGGCTGGAGATGGGGGTCTTCCCTGAAGGGGCGCGGATCATTCCCAACCCCTACAACCAGATCCCAGGGTTTAGTGTCGACCACCACCACTTTGTCCCCGGTTTTCCCCGCATGGCATGGCCGATGGTCGAATGGGTGCTGGATACCTATTATGCGGACGTTTGTCAGCGGGAAGATTGGGTTGAGGAGAGTGTGATCGTCTGGGATGTGCGGGAAGGGGACCTGCTTGACTTGATGCAGGCCTTGACCGAAAAATACCCCGACGCGACACTCTTTTCGTTGCCGTCGTTACGCGAAGAGAGCAATGGGCGCTGGCGGCTCGAACTCGGTTTCAAGGGGCCACACGCGCAGGTTGCTGCGGCGATGGCGGAGCTCAAAGCAGAGCTCACCCAGCGAGGGGTCTCCTTCGACCCGGCGGGGTCGTGAGGTTCGCTAGGTGAGCGCAATGAGCGAGAATGAGCGCGTGCTTGCAGGGTGCATGGATCCTGATCGTGTCGTTGCCGAGATGCGGGCGTGGGTCGAACGGGCAGTGATCGGTTTGAACCTCTGCCCGTTTGCCCGATCGGCTTGGCTCAACAACCAGGTCCGCATTCGGGTGAGCGACGCGCGCCACTATGACCACTTTCTCGAGCACCTCGACGAAGAGCTGGCGCTCCTTGTGGCGACACCGCCGGAGACTTTGGAGACGACACTTCTGGTGCACCCCACGCTCTTCCCCGATTTCGCCACCTTCAACGATTTTCTCGATCTTGCCGAGCAGTGTCTGGAAGATCACGATCTCATCGGCGTTGTGCAAATCGCTGCTTTTCATCCCGATTTTTGTTTTGCCGAGGAACCGGAAGGGGATTGGAGCCACTACACCAACCGTGCCCCTTATCCGACGCTGCATCTGCTCCGCGAGGAGAGCATCGCGCGCGCTGTTGCCGACCATCCCAACCCCGACGCGATCTGGCAGCGAAACGTTGCCCTGATGCGTGAGCTGGGCCGCGAGGGACTCAAGAGACTGGGAATCTGGAAAGCTTTGGCGGACTCAAGCGATCACGAGGCGCTTCCGGACGCTTCCGCGAGCCAATCGCGCGGCGGCAACACCTCGTAGAGCCGCTCCTCAGGGGAACCGGGTTCGGGGTGCCACTCGTACCGCCAATGGACCACGGGGGGGAGTGACATCAAGATCGATTCGGTGCGCCCGCCGCTCTGCAGCCCAAAAATCGTGCCGCGGTCCCAGACCAGGTTGAATTCGACGTAGCGCCCCCGGCGGTAGCACTGAAAGTTCCGTTCCCGCTCGCCGTACGGGTGGTGGCGGCGCTTTTCGATGATCGGGAGGTAGGCCGCAAGGAAGTGCTCGCCTACGGCGAAGGTGAGTTGCTGAGCTGCAGCAAACGGGAGCGTACCGTCGGCACCGAGGTCGTCGAAGAAGAGCCCCCCAACCCCACGGGGTTCATTGCGGTGTTTGAGGAAAAAATAGCGGTCACACCACCCCTTCCACTCGCGGTAGAGCGTCTCATCGCCGCCCCCGGCAATGACCGCGTCGCGGCAGGTGCGGTGAAAGTGGACGATATCCTCGAGGAAGGGGTAGTAGGGGGTGAGGTCCATTCCGCCACCAAACCACCAGACATCGGGTGCTGCGCCGTTGCCCAAGGCGACAAAAAAGCGGATGTTCATGTGGACGGTGGGGCAGTAGGGGTTGCGCGGGTGGAGGACGAGCGAGACCCCCATCGCTTCAAAGGGCCGTCCAGCCAATTCTTGGCGGTGGGCGGTCGCGGAGGGGGGGAGCGCTGCGCCGCGGACGTGGGAGAAGTTGCACCCACCGCGTTCAAAAAAACGGCCATTTTCGATGAGGCGTGTGAGGCCATCCCCCTGAAGTGGGTCCCCTGCGGGGCGTGACCACGGATCGCAGAGGAACGGTTCGCCGTCAAAGGCTTCGAGCGCAGAGACGATTTCGCGCTGCAGCGCGAGAAACCGGTCACGCAAGGGGGTGGTGGAAAGCGACATGGCCTGTGCTCGAAATCCAGAAAGTCAGCTCGATTTGGCGAGCGCACGGAAACCGATATCGCGCCGCATCTGTTTGCCCGCGAAGTGGATCTGGTCGGCAACCGCATACGCGCGCTGCTGGGCGCTCGCCACCGAGTCGCCGAGTGCCGTAACGGCAAGGACGCGGCCGCCGGCCGTGACGATCGCGCCATCTTCCCGTTGCGCGGTGCCGGCGTGGAAGATCAACGGCCGATCGTCGGGATTCGCAAGCGGGGTGGGTTCGGCCGGCAGACCGTTGATCAGATCCCCCTTCTGTGGGGCGTTCGGGTAGCCTTGTGCGGCAAGGACGACAGCGAGCGCCACACGGCGGTCCCATGCGGCTTCCATTTGTGCAATCCGCCCGTCGAGTGCCGCTTCGACGAGGTCGACGAGGTCCGATTTCAAACGCGCCATGATCGGCTGCGTCTCGGGGTCCCCCATCCGGCAGTTGAATTCGACGACATAGGGGGCGCCGTTTTCGCTAATCATCAAACCGGCGTAGAGGAAACCGACGTAAGGGGTGCCCTCTTTCGCCATGCCAGCAAGCGTCGGGCGGATGATCTCCCGCATCACGCGGGCGTGGACGTCGGGCGTGACGACCGGTGCTGGACTGTAGGCCCCCATCCCGCCCGTGTTGGGGCCGCGGTCGCCATCCAACAGCCGCTTGTGGTCTTGGCTGGTCGCGAGCGCCAACGCCTCTTTCCCGTCGGCAATGACGATGAAACTCGCCTCTTCGCCCGAGAGAAATCCTTCGATGACCACGCGTCCTCCGGCTTCCCCCATCGCGCGGTCCAGGAGCATCGCGTCGATCGCGGCGTGCGCTTCGTCAAGGGTCGTCGCAACGACCACTCCTTTGCCTGCGGCTAGGCCGTCGGCTTTGATCACGATCGGCGCACCCTGCGCGTCGACATAGGCGTGTGCTTCAGCGGCGTCGGTAAAGACGGCGTAGGGGGCGGTGGGAATGCCGTGTCGCGCCATGAAGGACTTGGCGAAGGCTTTGCTCGCTTCAAGTTGCGCCGCGGCTTGCGTCGGCCCGAAGATGGGCAGTCCCTCGCGCTGGAAGGTGTCGACGATACCGGCGGCAAGCGGGGCTTCAGGACCGACAATGGTGAGGTCGACGTGGTGCTCTTTGGCTGCCGCGACCCACGAAGGGATGTCGTTCGCGGGAATGTTGCGGCACTTTTCCGTTGCCGCGGTTCCGGGATTGCCCGGCGCGACGAGCACCTTGGTGACGCGCGGCGACTGGGCGATTTTCCACGCCAGCGCATGCTCCCGACCGCCGCTTCCCACAACCATCACGGTCAAACCCAAGTGTTTCATCGCTTCCCCTTTGCTCGATCGTTTTTCGGCCATCAGTGGCGGAAATGGCGCATGCCGGTGAAGACCATCGCAAGACCATGCTCGTCTGCGGCCGCGATCACCTCATCGTCGCGCACCGACCCCCCGGGTTGGATGACTGCGGTCGCACCCGCTTCGGCAAGGACGTCGACCCCGTCGCGGAAGGGGAAGAAGGCATCGGACGCGACCACCGCTCCACGTACGGGCAACCCCGCGTTCTGGGCTTTGATCACCGCGATGCGCGACGAGTCGACCCGGCTCATTTGTCCTGCGCCAATGCCGACCGTCTGGCCGTTGCGGCCATAGACGATCGCATTCGATTTGACATATTTGGCGACACGCCAGACGAAGAGGAGGTCGCGCATCTCCTCGGGCGTAGGCGCGCGGCGGGTGACGACGCGAAGCTGCGCTTCGTCAAGGAGCATCGCGTCGCTCGATTGGACGAGTAACCCGCCGCCGATCCGTTTGAGGTCGCGTTGCGTAACCGTTGGACCCCAGGGGCAGCGCAACACGCGGACATTTTTCTTTTGCGCGAGCACGGCAAGCGCTTCAGGGGTGAAATCGGGGGCGATCAGGACTTCGAGAAACTGTTGCGTGACCCGTTCGGCAGCGGCCCCGTCAACCGGGGTGTTGAACGCGATGATCCCGCCAAAAGCCGAAGTCGGGTCGGTGGACCATGCGCGCTGGTAGGCCTCTTCCGCGGTGGCCCCGAGCGCGACGCCACAGGGGTTGGCGTGTTTGACGATCACGCACGCGGGGCCATCCTGCTTGGGGTGAAACTGTTTGACACACTCCCACGCGGCGTCGGCGTCGGCGAGGTTGTTGTAGGAGAGGGGCTTCCCTTGCAGCAGCTCCGCAAGCGCCAAGGAACCCGGGGGAGGATCGAGGTCGCGGTAGAACGCCGCGGTTTGGTGGGGGTTTTCGCCATAGCGTAGCGGCATCACCAGGTCGAAAGCGAGTGACAACGCCTGCGGCCATTCACTCTGAGTGAGCCGTTGGGTCAAGTATTCGCTCACCATCGCGTCGTAGCGGGCGGTGTGGGTGAATGCCTTGGCCGCGAGGCGAAAGCGCGTTCTGTAGGAGACGCTCCCTTGGGCGGTGAGTTCGTCGAGAATCGCCGAATAGTCGCTTGGGTCGACGATGACCGTCACCCCGCCCGATTCGTTGCCGTGGTTCTTCGCGGCGGCGCGGACCATCGCGGGGCCGCCGATGTCGATGTTTTCGATCGCGTCCGCGAGCGTCGCGTCGCTCCGGGCGATGGTCGCAGCAAACGGGTAGAGGTTCACCGCGACGATGTCGATCGGGGGGATGCCGTGGGCGCGCAGCGTCTCCATATGGGCCGGGTTGCTCCGATCAGCCAAGATTCCCGCATGAACGCGCGGATGGAGCGTTTTGACCCGGCCGTCGAGCATTTCGGGAAAGCCGGTATGTTCCGCGACGTCGATGACCGTCAGCCCCGCGGTGCGCAGCAGTTGCGCCGTGCCGCCGGTGGAGAGGAGACGAAAACCGATCGCCGCGAGGCCTTGGGCGAAGGGGATGAGGCCGGTTTTATCCGAGACGCTCAGAAGGGCGTAACGTTCCATTGTGGCGATTTCCTTGACGGGTCAAGCATTCGGGTAGAGGTCGTGTTCTTTGAGTTTGCGGCGAAGGGTGTTGCGGGTCACGCCCAGAAGTTCCGCGGCACGGGTGAGGTTGCCGTGGGTCCGGATGAGCACGTACTCAAAAAGCGTCCTTTCCACCCGCCGCATCACCAGATCGTGGAGGTCAGAGGGAGAGGCGCCGTCGAGGTCGGTAAAGTAGCGGTCGAGCGTGGCTCTCACGGCAGTCGAGAGCGCATCGCCCGAAGGGAAGCGGTCGGGCGCGGTCATGCAGCGGTCTCCTCGATATCGAGCGCGTCAGAGAAGAAGCGGTCGACCCATTCGCGTTGGGCGTCGGCGGTTTCGATGGTGTTCATCGTCCGTCGGAAGGCGGCCCCACCCGGAAGGCCTTTCGAGTACCAGCCGATGTGTTTGCGCGCGATTTTGACCCCAGTTGCTTCACCGTAAAAGTCATAGAGTTCTTCAAGGTGCGCAAGCAAAATGGTGCGGATCTCGGCGCGGGAGGGTGGGGGGAGCTTCTTGCCGGTGGCGAGAAAGTGCTCGATTTCGCGGAAGATCCACGGACGACCCTGCGCGGCGCGACCGATCATCACGCCGTCGGCGCCGGTGAAGTCGAGGACGAAGCGCGCTTTCTCTGGGGAGTCGATGTCGCCGTTCGCGATCACCGGAATCGAGACGAGGCTTTTGACCAGCGCGATCGTCTCATACTCCGCTTCACCCATATACTGGTCGGCACGGGTCCGCCCGTGAATCGCAAGGGCCCGAATCCCCACATCTTCGGCGATGCGGGCAAGTTCTGGGGCGTTGCGGTTCTGCCGGTTCCAGCCGGTGCGCATCTTCAGCGTCACCGGGGTCTCGGGGACCGCTTTCACCACCGCTTCGAGAATCGCTGCGGCCAGTTTCAGGTCTTGCATGAGGGCTGAGCCAGCGAAGACGTTACACACCTTTTTGGCCGGACACCCCATGTTGATGTCGATGATCTGCGCCCCTCGCTCGACGTTGTAGCGCGCCGCATCGGCCATCATCTTGGGGTCGGCGCCGGCGATCTGCACCACGATCGGTTCCACCTCCCCGTCGTGGTTGGCGCGCCGCTGGGTCTTCGCGCTCCCGTAGAGGAGGGAGTTGGAGGTCACCATCTCGGAAACCGCAAGCCCCGCGCCGAGTCGTTTACAGAGCTGGCGAAAAGGGCGGTCGGTGACGCCCGCCATCGGCGCCACGAAGAGGTTGTTGCGTAGGGTAAAGCCGAGGTAGTGCACAGCCGTGTCGTCTTTGTTCTTGGGGGATGAAGTATACCTCAGCTCCGCATGAGTGCTTCGATCTCGTCGATCGCAACCGGTACCCCGCGGGTGAGGAGTTCGCACCCGGTCGCGGTGACGAGCGCGTCGTCTTCGATGCGAATACCGATCCCCCAGAAGTCGCGCGGGATGTCGTCAGCCGGATCGATGTAGAGCCCCGGTTCGATTGTCGTGACCATCCCCGGCTGGAGCACCACCGGTTCGCCCGCGACCTGGTAGGGACCGACGTCGTGGACGTCGAGCCCCAACCAGTGGCCAGTGCGATGGGGGAAGAAGCGCTGGTGCCTTTTCTCGGCGACGATCGTCTCGGGATCCCCCGCGAGCAACCCGAGGCTCAACAGCCCCTCGACGATCACCCGCGTCGCCGCGTCATGCGCGGCAGAGAAGGGTGCCCCCGGACGGGTTGCGGCGATCGCCGCCTCTTGGGCGGCGCGGACCACCTCGTAGAGCGCGCGCTGCGGACCTGAAAAGCGGCCGTTCACTGGGAAGGTGCGGGTGATGTCACTCGCATAGCCGTGATATTCGCAACCGGCGTCGATCAGCACCAACGCGCCGTCGGGAATCACCGCGCGGTTGTCGACGTAGTGGAGGATACAGGCGTTTGCGCCGCCGGCGACGATCGTCGGGTAGGAGGGGCCTTCCGCGCCACGCGCGCGAAAGGTCGCGAGGATCACCCCTTCGAGCGCCGCTTCGCTCACCCCCGGACGGGCAGCCCGCATTGCAGCGCAGTGGACTTCAGCAGCGATCGCGGCGCTTATACGCATGCAAGCGACCTCATGGGGATCTTTGATCAGGCGATAGCGCGCGATCAAAGCGCGGGCGTCGAGCCAGGCGTAAGGGGGGGAGACCCCTTGGCGACTTTTGGCCGCGAGCGCCGTTTTCCACTGCCGCAAGAGCGAATCTACCGCGTCACATTCTAGAAGCGGCACCCAGAGGTTCGCCGCCCCCATGAGGAGCTCGGGGACTCGGGTCGCAAGTTCTGAGAGGGGGTAGGCAGCGTCCACGCCGAGTGCCTCTACCGCCTCCTCAGGCCCTAAGCGGCGGCCGTCCCACTTTTCCGCTTCCCGGTCGCGTGGGCGGCAAAAGAGGATCGCGCGGGGTTCGGCGTAGGTGCGCAACAAGAGCCACGCGTCGGGTTCGGTAAACCCGGTGAGGTAGTAGAAGTCGCTGTCGAAACGGAAGGGGTAGTGGGTGTCGCGGTTGCGCCGCTGCTCCTGCGCAGTAGGCAACAAAAGCGCGCCGCCCCCTTCGGCCTCCATCGCGGCGAGGATCAGTTGGCGGCGCGTGGCAAAGGGGGTGAGATCACTTTCGAGTCGGCTGGTCAAAGGGGTCATCATCGCGCTCGGGAGGGTGTCCAACAGGGGAGTCTGTCATCTTACCGCAACTCGGCGAAGCGGCTTTCCGACCGATGCGCCAGCGGGCGAGACGCTCTGGGGTGCCGATGTCCCACCACGGCTCCTCGGAGATCTCAAAGGCGATCCTCCCCGCATTGATCCGCGCGCGCAAGCGTGGCCCGAGCGGCGCGCGGGTCTGCGGCGGGAGGTCGGCAACGAGCGCGGCGCGGTAGAGGGCCACCCCGGCAAAGGTGTAGGGGATCCCGCGCGTCGTGTCAGCAGCCGGGAGCAACACCCCCTCTTCGGCGACGGTGAAGTCGCCATCCGGGTGGTCAGGGGGGTTGGGGACGAGGAGGAGGTAACCTTCGAGCGTCGGGTTTTCGGCAAGCAGCGCCTCTCCGCGACGAAGGAACGCCGCCAACGACCAGGTGTCGGCGAGGTCGACGTCGCCGTTGATCACGAGAAAAGGGTCGCTGGCAATCAGGGGAAGCGCGGTGCGGATCCCTCCCGCGGTCTCGAGTCCCGGCGGGTCTTCGCGGCTCATGCGGATCGTCACCCCCCACGGGGCGCCTGCCTCAACCAAGCGTTCGATCGCATCGCCGAGCCAGCAGGGGTTGAGCACCACAGAAGGGACCTCTGCGTCCCGCAGCCGATGGAGCCAGCGGGCAAGCAGCGGCACGCCGTCGGCGTCAGGGATGAGCGGTTTGGGAAGGGTATCGGTGAGCGGCCGCAACCGTTCTCCCCGGCCGGCGACCAGCACCATCGCACTCCTCATCGCGCCCCTCAGAAGGTGAGGGCCACCGCGACCTCTTCGGGGTGGAGCTGTTCGAAGAGGCGACGGAGGGGTTTCAACGCCGAATAGCGCAGCAGCGCCTTCCAGAGGTAACGACGCACGCGGGGGAGGTCGTTGAGGAAGCCGGTTTTGCCGTCGCGATAGGCGAGCCGGGCAAAGATCCCCAACACCTTGAGGTGGCGCTGCACCCCCATCCACTCGTAGTCGGCGTAAAAGTCGTCGAAGCGCTCGTGAATCGGGATCCCCAGTCGCCGCGCCTGCTGCCAGTAGCGCACGAGCAGATCGAGCGCGAATTCCTCCGGCCACTCGAGGTAGGCGTCGCGCAGCAGCGACACGGGGTCATAGGTGACCGGCCCCCAGACGGCATCTTGGAAGTCGAGCACGCCCAGCATCGCCCGCTCACGCAACGGATGGTTTTCCGGGAGCACCATCAGGTTGCGGCTGTGGTAGTCGCGATGAACCAAGAGCTGCGGTTGCCCACGGGCGCGACGGACGAGCGCGGTGAAGACCGCCTCAAGCGCCTCCGCGTCGCGCGGCGTGAGCGTGACCCCCAGGTGGCGGGCGAGGTACCACTCAGGAAAGAGGCGCAACTCAGCAAGGAGGCGCTCCTCATCGTAGTCGGGAACCCCCTCGGGTCGAGCGCTCGCTTGAAGTACGACGAGCACCGCCAGCGCCTCGGCGTAGGTCTCGTGGGCCGCTTCGGGGTTTTCCGTGAGGTGCGCTGCAACAGTCGTGCGCCCGAGGTCGCTCATCAGGACAAACCCCTGCTCCTCATCGACCGCTTCGACCGCGGGCACCGGCACGCCCGAGCGTTCGAGATGGCCCCGGAGACGAAGCCACGGGTGGATCGGCTCGCGCTCAGGCGGCGCATCCATGACGATCCGGCTGGTGCCGTCCGGGAGCGTCACCCGCCAGTAGCGGCGAAAACTCGCGTCTTCCGATGCCGGGGCGAGCGTCTCGGAAGCGATCCCCAGCGCGTGGAGCCAGGTCGTGAGGGCAATGCGGCGTTCGTCCATCGGGTGAGCAGACCTTCGTGTAGAATCGCGACGGGATTGTAACCGAACCGATCGTCCAGTGACCCTCGAACCCTCTGAGCGGCGCCGCTCGCCATCTCCCCACCGCTGTCGCCTGCGCCCCTTGGTGCTTGGGGTGCTCCTCGCCTTTGCGGTTCCTCCGGTTTTCGCCGGTACTCTTCCCCCCTTCGTCGTCGCTCCTGAGCTTTTGCCGCATACCGCACAATCGCCTGCTGGGAGGGGAGACGATGCAGCGGCACAGGCGTCCCGCTCCCCCACCACGACCCCGAGGTCGAACACTGAGGCCAGAGCCTCTTCTGGCAGCCAGAGTTCTGGGGGGAGCCCGAGTGAGCGCAACGGTCGGGCGGTCGCGCACGATCTCCCGTTTCTCCCTGAGGGGACAGTGGTCGAAGCCGACCGAATTACGGGCGAGCGGGGCAACTCGCTTGTGGCCGAGGGCGAGGTCGTCGTTCGCCGGGCGGAGCAGTCGGTGTTTGCCGATTCTCTCCACTACGACGAACCGAGCGAGACAGTGACCGCGAGCGGGAACGTAACGCTTGAGGACAAAGCGGCTGGTCTTCGGGTCACGGGCCCCGAGGGACGCTATCGCCTTGCCGACAAGACCGGGATCTTCCAGTCGCCGCGTTACTTTTTTACTCCGACAGAAAAGAATCCCCATAGTACTCCGGCGCACGGGGAGGCACAAGCGATCCATTTCGAGGGCGAGAACCACTATCGGATCGAAGCGGGCAGTTGGACCACCTGCGCCGCCCCCGATCCCGACTGGTATCTGGTCGCTGACGAGATCGCGCTCGACCGCGATCGCAACATCGGCACCGCCACCGACGCGCGCTTGCGTTTCGCTGACACGACGCTCGTCGCGCTCCCCTGGCTCGAATTTCCGCTTTCCAAAGAGCGCAAGTCGGGGTGGCTCACCCCCTCCTTTGGTGCCTCGAACCGCTCGGGGGTTCACGTGGCGGTTCCGTACTACTTCAACCTCGCCCCCAACTACGATCTCACCCTTACCCCTCGCCTCTACAGCCGGCGCGGGGTGCAGCTTGGTACCCAGTTTCGCTATCTGACCGCAGCGATGCACGGGGTGGTTGAAGGCGAAGTGCTGCCGAACGATCAGGTGGCTGGACGGACGCGCGCGCTCGGTATCTGGCGCCACGAAGAGCGGCTCACCTCAGCGCTCACCGCGGCCGTCGACTTCAATGCGGTCAGTGACCGCAACTATTTCAAAGATCTCAGCAATACCCTCCACTTGGCGTCGACGGTTCATCTCTTGCGGCAAGGGGCGCTCACCTATGGCGTCGACGGCTGGGGTTCGCAGCTCGTCGTCCAGCAATACCAGACCATCAACCGCACCATTGAGACCCCCTACCGGTTGCTGCCGCAGTGGCGGTTCTGGACTGCGCCGTGGGTACTGGGAGATGCGGGGAACTGGGGGCGGATCGATTGGAACGGTCAGGTGACCCAATTCCGCCACCCCGACGCGGGACGCCTCTCCAGCTCGGGACTGCTCTGGACCGAAGGGAGCCGCTGGGTGATGACCCCCGAGTGGCGGCTGCCGGTGGTGCGCGAGTGGTGGTCGTTCGAGCCGCGGGTGATGGCGCATCTCACCCATTACGCGCTCGATCAAGCGGCAATCCCAACCGGAAGAAGCTCGATTTCGCGCGCGCTGCCGATTCTTGCGCTTGATCTCCAGGCGGCACTCGAGCGCGACTGGCAGCTTTTGGGACGGAACTGGCTTCAGACCCTGGAACCGCGCCTCTTCTATCGCTACGCCCCGTACCGCAATCAGGCCGATATTCCGCTCTTTGATACCGACCGTTACGGGTTTGGGTTTGCCCAGCTCTTCATGATGAACCCCTATACCGGCTACGACCGTATTGCAGATGGCCAGAGCGTGACCGCTGCACTTACCTCGCGGTTGATCGAGCCCGAGTCGGGTCGGGAGCGGATTCGCGCCTCTGTTGCCCAGCGCTTTTTCTTCCAGGACCCGAAGGTGCTGCTCCCTGGAGAAGAGCCGTGGAACAACCGCCGCACCGATCTCCTTGCTGAGGTGGCGTGGCAGCCATTCGACCGCTGGCGGCTGAAAGGGTTTTGGCAGTACGATCCCAACGAGGGGCTCAACCGCCGCTTCAACGCGGCGATTCGTTATGAAGCTGGGCTTGCGAAGGTCGCCGGTTTCGATTACCGCTACACCCGGAACCAACTGGAAGAGGTCGCCCTCTCCGGCCAATGGCCGCTCGCGCCGCGCTGGTATGGGGTCGGACGGCTGGCCCGGTCACTCCAGGATGATCGGTGGAACGAGGTGCTGGGGGGCGTCGAGTACAACGGTGGCTGTTGGGTAGGGCGGGTGGTTTTGCACCGCTACGCCCTTTCGGCGTCGAGCAACAACACCGCGATTTTCTTCCAGTTGGAGTTGAACGGCCTTGGGAGCCTCGGCAGCGACCCGGGGTCGCTCCTGCGCCGCGCGGTACCGGGATATGGCAGAATCTCCCCGACCGGCCCAGAACGGTCGCTCGAGTCGGGGTGGTAAAGGAGAAGAAGATGGGAATAATCGGTATTGCGCCATTCGGTCGCGAGTTCCTCGCCAAACTGATCGGTTGGCGGCCAAAAACGCTTTGGGCTGTCATCCTCGTCGCCCTGTTTGCGGTTCGCGTCGCGCTCGCCGCAGAAACGATTGGGGTGGTCGCGGTGGTCAATGGTGAAGCGATCACCACCCAGCAGCTCAAGGAGCGCAGCGCCCAATTGGCGCGGCAAGTGGCGACGCAAAACCGCAACGTCCCTCCGCAACAGATCACTGAAGAGGCGTTGCGGTCGCTGATCCTCGAGCGCATCCAACTCCAGGCAGCGAAGCGGCTGGGGGTGACGGTCAGCGACGCGGAGGTGGACGACGCGATCGCGTCGATTGCAGCACGTAACCGCATGAGTCAAGAGGAGATGAAAGCGGCGCTGGCCAAGGATGGCCTCTCGTGGGAGCGTTTTCGCGACGAAATTCGCCGCCAGATCGTGTTGCAGCGGCTGCAGGCGCGGGTAACGCAAGGAGCCGATACGGTGAGTGACGCCGAGCTCGACCACTTTATCTCGGCCTATCCCGATCTCAAACGGCGCTTTGCGGAGGAAGCGGCTTCGGTCGTCCAGACCCACGTCCGCCACATTCTCCTCAAAACCGGCGCGACCCTGTCGGATGAGGAGGCGCGCGCGCGACTCGTCGCGCTCAAGGAGCGGGTGATGCGCGGCGAGTCGTTTGCCGAACTCGCACGCCTCCACTCGGAGGATGGGTCGGCAACCAATGGCGGCGACCTCGGATGGGTGCTACCGGGCGATTTCGTTCCTGAATTTGAAACGGTGATGAACCGCCTGCAACCGGGGGAGCTCTCCGATCCGGTGAAATCGCGTTTTGGCTGGCACCTCATCCAGGTCTTGGCGCGACGCCCCTTGACCGAAGACCCCGAAGCGTTTCGGAACTACGCCCGCAACCAGCTGCGCGAGCGGAAGCGCCAACAGGCGTATGAGGCGTTTGTCCAGTCGCTCGAAGCGGAAGCGGTCGTCGAGCGGCCCGAAGCATTGGGGGATCGGTAATGGATGCGGCGCTTCTCCCCCCCCTTGCGGTGACGATGGGGGAACCCGCCGGAGTCGGGCCGGAGCTCTGTGCGCGTCTCCTCGAGCGGCGCTGGCCGCGACCCCTCGTCCTCATCGGCGACCCAGTTCTCCTCGGGCGAGCCGCCGCGACGATTCCTGAGTACTGCGGGACCGTCCGGGCCCCGATCGCGATTGCGCCGATCCCCCTGCGTGTGCCGGTCCAACCCGGGACGGTCGATCCCGCGAACGCTGCTTATGTGCTTGCAACCCTCGATCGGGCGATTGCCGGGGCGCTCGCGGGCGAATTTGCCGGGATCGTGACCGCGCCGGTGCACAAGGGGGTGATCAACGACGCAGGGATCCCTTTCACCGGCCACACCGAATATCTGATGGCGAAAGCGGGCGTTCCCCAGGTGGTGATGATGCTGGTCGGCGGGGGATTGCGGGTGGCACTCGCGACGACCCATCTCCCGCTTGCTGAGGTCCCCACGGCGATCACCGCCGAGCGGCTTACCGCAGTGATCCGCATCCTCCACGCAGGGCTCGTTACCCAGTTCCGCATCCCCAACCCACGCATTCTCGTCGCTGGACTCAACCCCCACGCCGGCGAAGGGGGGCACTTGGGACGCGAGGAGATCGAGGTGATCGAACCGACGTTAGCTCGTTTGCGGGAAGAGGGGATCGACCTCGTCGGGCCGCTTCCTGCCGACACCCTTTTCACGCCGCGGGTTCTGGCAGGCTCAGCCGCGCAACTTGCGATGTACCACGACCAAGGGCTTGCGGTGCTCAAATACGCCAGTTTCGGCGAAGGGGTCAATGTCACGCTCGGGTTGCCGTTTGTCCGCACGAGTGTCGACCACGGCACCGCGCTCGACCTCGCCGGAAAAGGTCTGGCCGACCCAGGGAGTCTCTTCGCTGCGGTGCACCTTACCTGCGAATTGGCGCAATGAATCCGCGAAACCCCTCCTACGAAGCGGCGAGCGAACGCGAGCGGGACGCTTCATCCTTCTCGCCACCGCGCAAACGGTTTGGCCAGAATTTTCTCCGGGATCGCCAAGCGGTGGCGCGCATCCTGCGCGCAGTCGCCCCGCAACCGGGGGAGCGGGTGGTCGAGATCGGTCCCGGAAGAGGGGCGCTCACCGAGCCGCTGATCGAAGCCGTCGCCGCCCAGGGGGGTCGTTTGACCGTCATCGAGCTCGACCGCGACCTCGCTGCGTACTGGCGGGAGCGCGCCGCGAGCGGTGCTGCTCTGGAGGTGATCGCTGCGGACGCTCTTGAGGTCGACCTCGCCGCCCTCGGTTCCCCCCTCGTCATCGTCGGCAACTTACCCTACAACGTCTCCTCGCCGCTTCTTTTTCACTTCGCCCGGTACCATGCGCGTATCGCGCGCCTCGTCTTGATGTTGCAAAAAGAGGTGGTCGATCGGATGGCTGCGCACCCGGGGTCGAAGGCCTACGGGCGTTTGAGCGTGATGGTCCAGCGCCGCTTTCGGGTGACCAAGTGTTTCGACGTTCCCCCAGGAGCCTTCTGGCCCGTGCCCAAAGTGGTTTCGAGTGTGGTGACCCTCACGCCGCTTCGCCCCGATCCCTATCCGATGCTCGATGAGTCACTCTTTGCCGAAGTGGTGAAACGGGCGTTTGGTCAGCGACGAAAGACGGTCGCGAACGCGCTTAAAGGGTTAGTGGATAGCGAGATGCTACGCGCGGCCGGGGTTGACCCCACCGCGCGGGCCGAGACCCTTTCGGTCGAAACCTTTATCCGCCTGACCGAAAGGTGTGCGCGGAAAGGAAGTTAGCGATTACCCTCTTGCTGTTGGGGATTCGCGGGGCAGGTGTTGATCCCGAGGATCGTATAGAGCGGACAGAAACCGACAAGCCCCGTAACCAACGGCACGACGCCGATCCAGGTCCACGGCGTTCCAATCCCCATGATCGCAAGCACGAGAAGAATCGCCCCGACCGCAATCCGCGCGATCTTATCAATGCCACCGACGTTTGTTTTCATGACGGCTTCTCCTTGTTTGTTTGAACGATGAGATCTATCATAGTATCACGATCAACCGAAATCAAGGCGAGCCACAAAAGGGGCAAACCACGCGGGTAGCGGTGCATGGGCGAGCGCCCGCTGGGAGAAGAGATAGCGCCCGTCACAGACAAAACCGAGTGCCGCCCAATCGACGCGGTTCAACGCATCGCAAAGCGCCGTGAGCGGCACCGCACGGTCGTGCGGAAAGAGTGCCAGTACCGAACCGTCGAAATGACGACAGGGGTGGAGAAAAAAGGGTTTAGGCGCGCGGGTTTTGGCGTTCACGTAGATTCGCGGCGCGTCACTTTCGGGGTAGCCCCGTCCCCACAGCCACCAGTTCGACTCGTCGAAGCGCCGAACCTTGCGCGCGAGGAGCTGAGGTTTATAGGGGAGGAGCC
Organism: Hydrogenophilus islandicus; assembly: GCF_054657095.1. Lineage (NCBI taxonomy): Bacteria > Pseudomonadati > Pseudomonadota > Hydrogenophilia > Hydrogenophilales > Hydrogenophilaceae > Hydrogenophilus > Hydrogenophilus islandicus. The sequence goes on from NZ_BAAHXE010000002.1 coordinate 55,288, forward strand.
ACGCCGGGGGTTGCGTGGGGTCGGGCCAGAACATCGGCCGCGTCTGCCCGGTACGGACCGTTCCCGAATAGACAAACTCTCGGTTGGCGTAGCGCGGGTTGGCGAAGATCGCATCAGCCCCCGAAACGCCGCCCACTTTGACGCAAGCGATCTGGTCGAGACGAAACGGGTGGGGCTCGCGAAGAAAAAGGAGGTGCCCACCGCATTCGGTAAAGTAGCGCCTTTCCCAGGGGAGATGTTCAGCAGAGGAGGGAAGGGGTGCTTTGCTCGATAACTCGGCAAGGATGGTGACGCGAGAGAAGTCGTTTTTTACATAACGAAAAATATGACAGTTCGGTAGCGCATCGGCAAAGAGGCGCGCGTCGCCGAGTTCGATGAGGTGGGTGATCGTCCCTTGACGGTAGAGCCAACGGTTGAGGGCAACGGCTGAGGTGGCTTTGAGCCACTCGCGCGGGGTGATGAAAATCAGCTCGCCACGATCCTCGAGGCGCCGGACCGCGTCGGCGATGAAGTAGAGGTAGAGGTTGGCGCGCTGGTCCAAAGGGGGGAGGGGATAGCGCTCGGTAAGCTGCTGCCACGCGGCGCGCGTCTCCTCGTCGATCCACTGGGCGCGCACGTACGGGGGGTTGCCGATGATCGTGGCAAAGGTCGCGTCAGGGTTCCAGTGAAAAAAGTTGGCGACCACGGTGCCGGGCGGCGCCACGGTGGGGTCGCGCTCAATTGCGGTCACGGGCGGGAGGTTTTCTCCGAACCGTTCCCTGAGCGCGCGAAGAAAAGCGCCATCGCCTGCTGAGGGCTCAAGGATCGCCCCTCGGTTTGCGACGAGCGAAGCGATGAGGCGGGCGATCGGCGGAGGGGTAAAGAACTGCCCCCAAAGCGCTTGGCGCGACGGCGGCGGGGATTGACGAGCGGTTCGATTCTGTTTATGATGATCCACACAAATAACCAATGAGTCACTAAAAGGAGTTACACCATGGCCGATCTTTTTACACCGCTTGTTATGGGGCCACTTACGCTCCCCAATCGCATCGTGATGGCGCCGATGACCCGATGCCGCGCTGAACGCGACGGGACACCGACCCCGATCATGGCCGAGTACTACGCGCAACGCGCCTCAAGCGGCTTGATCATCACCGAAGCAACCGCGGTGGCGCCGGAGGGGATCGGTTACATCTACACCCCGGGCATCTGGAACGACCGGCAGCAAGCCGCGTGGCGGCAGGTGACCGAAGCAGTCCATGCGGCGCAAGGACGGATATTTTGCCAGATCTGGCACGTTGGTCGCGTCTCTCATCCCGATCTGCAACCCGACGGGAAGCTGCCGATCGCCCCTTCGCCGATCGCACCAGAAGGAACAGTCTATACCTACAGCGGTGCAAAGCCTTTTGTGACGCCGCGGGCGCTGGAGACCGACGAAATTCCCGCAATCGTCGCTCAGTTTGCCGAGGCGGCGCGCCGTGCCATTGCTGCGGGGTTTGACGGTGTCGAGGTGCATGGCGCAAACGGCTATCTCATCGACCAGTTCTTGCGCGACGGGAGCAACCGCCGGACCGACCGCTACGGCGGATCGGTTGAAAACCGCGCCCGTTTCCTTCTCGAGGTACTCGACGCGGTGGTTCAAGCCGTGGGAGCGGAGCGCGTTGGGTTGCGCCTCTCTCCTGTGCAACCCTTCAATTCGATGTTCGATTCCGACCCGGAAGGGACCTTTACCCGCATTGTCGAGATGGTCCGCGCTTGGCCTCTCGCTTACCTCCACATCACGCGCATGGGAGCGGATCAGCCTGGAAAGGCAGGGCCCTTCTTCGAGCCGTTGTCGCTCAAGAAGCGGTGGCCTGGCGTCTTCATCGCCAACTTCGGCGCTGACCGCGACACTGGCAACCGCTGGATTGCCGAAGGGCTTGCCGATGCGGTCGCCTATGGGGTTCTCTACATCAGCAACCCGGACCTGGTCGAGAAGTTTCGCTCTGGCGCGCCGCTCCGTGCGCCTGACCCCAAAACGTTCTATCAGGGCGGTGCGAAGGGGTATACCGAGCTCGACTAACGGCGTTGTTGATTACCGGGTGGCGCAAAAATCACCCAGAAGAAAGGCGACGACGCGTGGGAGCAGTTCCGCAAATTGGGAGAGCGCGTGGTCGCCCCCTTCCAGGACCCAGTGGTGCGCGCCCGGGTAACGGGCCACCATCTCGCGCCAATCGAGAAGCTCGTCGCCCTTCGCTGCGACGAGCAAAATCCGCTCAGGGTCAGGTATCTCCCCCACCGTGAGGGCTTCGAGTTGCGCGACATGGGCCGGAGTGAAGGTGAACCGCACTGCCGGATCGTGCCAACAGCTCTGCTCGCCGATCGCGCTCCTCAAGTCGCGGGCGGGGTGGATCGCCGGGTTGAGGAGCACCACGCGGGCCGAAAGCACCTTGGTCGCAAGCCATGTGGCGTAGAAGCCCCCTAGCGATGAACCGACGACGCCCAAGCGAGCCTTTTTGGGGAGCCCGCGTCGCCAATTTTCGATGGTCTCGATGGCGGTAAAGGGTGCAGGGGGGAGCGCCGGGCAGTGCCACACGATCTCGGGGTGGTTGCGCGCCAGAAACTCGTGCAGCAGCTGCGCCTTGAACGACTGCGGCGACGAGCGAAAGCCGTGAAGGTAGAGGAGGTGGGTGATCATCTCGGCACTGCCTACTTTGACCCTTCGGTGGGCGACGGCCCGAGGGTGAGTTCCAAGAGCGGCTCGATCCGCGGTTCCCGTCCGCGGAAGGCGACGAACGACTCGAGTGCTGGGCGACTCGCTCCGACCGCCAGGATCTCACGGCGAAAGCGCTCGCCCACCGCTGGATCGACGACGGTCCCGCTCGTTGCGGCGGCGTCGAGAAAGGCGCGGTAAGCGTCGGCTGCCAAAACCTCCGCCCACTTGTAGGAGTAGTACCCCGCGGCGTAGCCGCCGGCAAAGATGTGGCTGAAACTCTGGGGAAAACGGTGCCACTCGGGCGGAGTGAAGACCGCGACCGCGCGGCGCACTTCGTCGAGCACCCGCATGACGTCGGCAAGCGCCACACTGTGCCGTCCGTTGCCATCCGGGGTGACGCCGAGCTCGCTGTGAATTCGCCAGTCAAAGAGGGCAAATTCGATCTGGCGAACCTTTTGCATCCCGGCCTGAAAGAAGCGTGCGGCGGTCATTTTGTCAAAAAGAGGGCGCGGTAACGGCTCGCCCGTCTCGACGTGCGCGGTGAGGTGCTGCAACACCTCCCACTCCCACGCGAAAAACTCAAAGAATTGGCTGGGGAGCTCAACCGCGTCCCATTCGACGTGGTTGAGGCCCGCGATCTCCCGCTCTTCGACCGCGGTAAGGAGGTGGTGGAGCCCGTGCCCCATTTCGTGAAAAAGCGTGAGCACCTCGTCGTGGGTGAGGGTGGGCGGGGTGGTGCCGACGGGCGGCGCGAAGTTACAAACCAGATAGACGACCGGATAGTCAAGTCGACCGTCCAGATGCCGATGGCGGCTTTTGGCGTCGTTCATCCACGCACCACCCTTCTTCGTGTCGCGTGCGTAGAGGTCGAGGTAGAGGTAGCCCACCGTCTCCCCCTGCTGGTCGAGCCGGTAGGGGCGCACGTCCGGATGCCAGGTGGGCAGGACCACCTCCTCGAAAGTGACGCCGTAGAGCCGGGTGATGAGCCCGAAAAGCCCGTCGAGGACCTTAGGCAAAGGAAAGTAGCGCCGCAACTCGTCGTCGGAGTAGGCGTAGCGGGCCTGGCGCAGCTTTTCGCTGGCAAACGCGATGTCCCACGCCTCGAGCTGCGGGAGTTTCAAGTGTTCACGGGCAAAACGCTCGAGCTCCTCTTTGTCCCGCTCGGCATATGGGCGGGCCGCATGGGCGAGTTGCGCGAGAAAATCGGCAACTGCCTCCACCGACGGCGCCATCTTGGGCGCGAGCGAATAGGCGGCGTAGTGGGGAAAACCAAGCAGCTGCGCCTCCTCTTGCCGCAGCGCCAGGATTTCGGTAAGGAGCGGTCCGTTGTCCCACTCCGGCGGACCGAACTCCGACGCGCGGGTCGCGTAGGCGCGGTAGAACCGTTCGCGCCAGGCGCGATCCTCGGCGTACTGCATCACCGGCAGATAGAAGGGCATCTGTAACGTGAATTTCCACCCTTCTAGTCCCTCCCGCTCGGCTGCCGCGCGGGCGAGCGCACGAACCGTCTCGGGAAGTCCCGCGAGTTGCGCCTCATCGGTGACGAGCTCACTGGTGGCGTTGGTTGCGTCGAGGAGATTCTCTGAGAATTGCGCCGCAAGGGCCGAGAGCCGCTCTTGGATCTCGAGGTAGCGCGGGCGCAGGGCATCGGGAAGCTCGGCGCCCGCCAGTTGCCGGTCACGCACCTCGAGCGCTAACGCGCGGCGGCGCCACGGGGTGAGATCAGAGGCAGTAGCCAGGAGCCGTTTCATCCCCTGGTAGAGGTCGGGGTCTTGGCCGAGCTCACTCCAGAAGCGGCTCATCGTCGGCAAGAGTTCGTTATAGAGGGCGCGCCAGGCAGGAGTGTCGAGGACGCTATGAAGATGGGCCACTACCCCCCAGAGGGCGCCCAAGCGCTCGAGCTGCTCGTCGAGCGGCGCGTACCACGTCGTCCAACTGAGCGGCTGCCCAGGATCGCGTGCCTGCTCTTTTGCTTCCGTAACTGCCGCCCGCGCGTCGGCAAGGAGCCGTTCGATCGCTGGGCGCGTCGCTTCTGGGGTGATCGCGTCGAAGGGGGGAAACTGCCACCCGGTGAGGAGCGGTTCAAGGTTGGGGGGATCGTTTGGGGTTGTGTGGGTTGTCGTGGTCATGGGAAAATCGGCACTGGAAATTGGGGGAAGACGAATTCTACCGCGAGTGGGTCCTACCGGATTTTAGTATTGCGCGTCAAAGGGTTATCGAGTATGACGTTTAGCGACTGTTTCGTGCCCGTGGAGGGGGGGACGCTCTACGTTGGCCAGTGGTTACCCGAGTCAGCGCAGACGGGGGGTTCTGCTGACGGCGTACCGCTTCTCCTCCTGCACGATTCGCTCGGTTCGGTGGGACTGTGGCGTGATTTTCCCGCCCAGCTTGCGCAAGCGCTCAGCCGTCCGGTCTATGCCTACGATCGCTTGGGTTTTGGCCGCTCCTCTGCGCGGGCCGGTCGGCCGCCGCTCTCTTTCATTGCCGATGAGACGGTTGAAGGGATTCTCCCTGTGCTCGATGCGCTCAGCGTCGAGCGCGCGATCGTCGTTGGGCATAGTGTCGGCGGGGCGATGGCGGTTGCGGCTGCCGCCCAAGCGCCGCAGCGGGTTGCGGGGGTGGTGACGATTGCCGCGCAGGCGTTTGTCGAGGAGCGGACGCTTGCGGGGATTCGCGCTGCACAAGCCGAATTTGCCGATCCGGCAACCTTCCGCCGGCTGGAGAGGTGGCACGGGGAAAAGGCGCGCTGGGTGCTGAACGCCTGGACCGAGACCTGGCTCGATCCCGCGTTTCGTGACTGGTCGCTCGTACCGTTTCTTGCCCAGCTCACGGCACCGCTCCTCGCTATTCATGGCGATCGCGACGAATACGGCTCAACCGCATTCCCCGAGACGATCGTCACCAACGCGTCGGCTCCCGCAGAGGCGGTCGTTTTGACCGACTGCGGGCATCTTCCCCACCGCGAACGCCCCGACGCGGTGATCGCCGCAATCGACCGCTGGGTCAACCGCTTGGGGGAGTGATGTTGCGCGCGTAGGTCTCACGGACAAAAAGGGTGGCGACCCAACCGACCGCTGCCGCGCCGGCGATCACCCCCATCGCCGGGATCATCGCCTCGGCAGGGTAGAGGCGAACGCCGTCGACCATCGTCATGCCGCCGAGGCGGTCGAGGATTGCGCCGGCGAGCGGCTGCAGCAGCGCGCCGCCCAAGAATCCCCCCATATTGGTGAGCGCTGTGCTCATTCCTGAAAGATGGGGTGGGTTCACCTCTTTCGCGCAGGCCCAGGTGAGGACGAAGGCGCTGTTGGCGAAGCCCATGACGAGAAAAAGCGGTAGCGTCACGGAAGCGGGTTGTCTCGGCAGGAAAAGAAGTGCCGCCCAGCAGGCCATCAAACAGGTCGCCGCAGCAACGAGCACCACTTTGCGCCGCGCGATGCGGTCAGAAAGGGTTCCCACCACAAGGCAACCCACAGCAAAGGCGAGGAAATAGCCCGAGAGGTGATGGGATGCAACGAGCTTCTCCGTGCCATGCACGCTCATCAGGTAGGGGGTTGCCCAAAGTCCGGCAAACGAAAAGAAACTCCCCGCGATCCCGAAGTTCGCTACCACTGCTGGCCAGGTGGCGCGGTTGCGCATGATCGCGAGGAGCCCCTGGAGGACTACCCCACGCTCGATCGCCCGCCGCTGATGTTCGGGCTCCTTTTCGATCAGACGCCAACAGAGGAGCGCAACCGCAAGCGAGAGGAGCGCGGTAAAGAGGAAGACCCCACGCCAGCCGGTGATCTGCGCCACCCACGCGAGCGGTGTTCCCGCGAGCATCGAACCGAGATTGCCCACGAAGAGGGAGAGTCCGACGAGCGAGGCAAATCGCCGTTCGTCGTACCAGAGGGCAAAGAGTTTGAGCATCGCGATGAAGGTGACCGAAACGCCGAGACCGGTGAGCGTCCGACCGGCGATCGCCCAGGTGAGCGTTGGCGCCAAGGCAAAGAGGAGACTGCCTGCTGCGGCGACAAAGCCCCCGGCGACGATCACCCGCTTCGGCCCGAGGGTATCGGCAAGAATCCCCGTGGGGAGTTGCATCACCGTATAGACGTAAAAGTAGGTGGCGGCAAGAATGCCGAGCGAAGCCGCGTTGGTATGAAACGCCGCGGCAAGTTCTTGGGCAATCCCAGCTGGCGCGAAGCGGTGGAAGAAGGAGAGGACGTAGGCGGCGATCACTGCGACGAGGGCAAGGCGCCGCGCGGTCGCCGTTGCGTGCGTCGTGGGAAGCTGGGCATTCATCGGGCGCATCCGTTAGGAAAGCGCTTGGCCGGTGAGACGCGCGTAGGCTTCGCGGTACTTTTGCCGCGTCTTTTCGATGACATCAGGAGGGAGGTGGGGCGCCGGAGGGCGTTTATCCCACGCGAGCGACTCGAGATAGTCGCGGACGAACTGCTTGTCAAAAGAGGGGGGGTTCGTCCCGGGTTGCCACGCTGCGGCGGGCCAGAAGCGGGAGGAGTCGGGGGTGAGGACCTCGTCGATGAGGTGGAGCCGCCCCGCTGTGTCAACGCCAAATTCGAATTTGGTGTCGGCGATGATCACGCCGCGCGCGAGCGCATAGTCGTGTGCTTTCTGGTAGAGGAGAAGTGCTGCGTCGCGCGCTTGTCGGGCAAGTGCAACCCCGTCAAGTGAAGGGAAGGTGCGCGCAACGAGCGCCTCCGCTTCGGCGTAAGAGATGTTTTCGTCGTGTTCCCCGACTTCGGCCTTGGTTGCCGGCGTAAAGATCGCCTGAGGCAGTTTTTCGGCAAGACGCAGCCCTTGAGGAAGAGTAATGCCGCAGACGGAACCCTTCTCCTGGTACTCTTTCCAGCCGGAACCGATGAGGTAGCCGCGCACGACAGCTTCGATCGGCAGGGGTTTGAGCCGCTTGACGACCATCGCGCGCCCGGCGACCTGATCCCGTTCCTCGGGCGCAACCACGCTCTCCGGGTCGATCCCGGTTCGCTGGTCCAAGACGATACCGGCAAGGAGATCGAACCAAAAGGCCGAGATCTGGGTGAGGATCTTCCCTTTCTCGGGAATGGGGTCGGGGAGGATCACGTCGAACGCCGAGAGGCGGTCGGTGGCGATCACGAGGAGCTTGTCGTCACCGACTGCATAGATGTCGCGGACTTTGCCGCGACCGATCAGGGGAAGGCTTCTGAGGTTCGATTCAAAGAGAGGTTGCTCTGCCATGATCAATTTTCCAAAAAAGTGAATGAGATTTAGTGGATTTCAGGAATGGAGACGTGGAGTTTTTGCCGCAGTCGATGGATGCCGAATGCGGCGGTGAAAGCGATCAACGGAATGGCCACCGCGGTAATCCCTTCAGGCGTCCAGGGTCCCAGCCACGCTTTGCCCCCTTTGGCGAGGTAGTGGACCAGTTGTGAGCCGTAATAGGTGATCGCCACGACAGAGAAGTGCTCCGCCGCCTCCTGCAGCCGCAACTGCAGCCGCGCCCGGCGGTTCATCTCGTTGAGGAGCTGCTGGTTCTGTTCCTGGAGCTTGAGGTCAACCCGGGTACGCAGGAGCTGCGAGTTGCGGGCAATGCGTGCCGAGAGCTCCTCTTGGCGGTGGTGAACCGCTGCACAGGTGTTCATCGCCGGCGCAAGGCGCCGTTCGAGAAACCCTTTGAGGGTCGAATAGCCGGAGAGGCGCTCCTCGCGCAGATCATCGGCGCGCTGCTGGACGAGACGATAGTAAGCCGCCGCCGCACCAAAGCGGAAATTGGAGTCGGCGACCGAGCGCTCGACCTCGGCAGCGAGTTGCGTGAGGCGCTGCAGGAGCGACCGTTCGCTGTCGATCGTTTCGGCTTGGTCAAGATCGTGCATCAGCTGGGCAAGTCGCTTTTCCCACAACGAAAGGGCGGCGCTAACGCTCCGAGCAGCGGGGAAGGCGAGGAGCGCGAGCATCCGGTAGGTCTCGATCTCGATGAGCCGTTGGACGATCCGACCCAGCTGACGCGGGAGAATTGCGGCGTCGATGATCGTGAAATGGGTCATCCCGTCGTGGAGCTGAAAGTCGGTAAAGAGCCACCCCGCGCCGTCGGCGATTTTGGAGGCGACCGTCGTGGGGCCGAGCGGATCGATCGCGTCGATGAAGCGGTCAGGAGGGGTGTCACGAACCGTCTGGATGTCGATCGCGATCGCGGCGATCAGCGCACCTGGACCTTTCTCGATCCAGCCGGAGGGGAGGAGGCGCAAAAGGGCTTCGGTTCCCTGCGATCCTTCGCAGTAGACGGTGTAGGAGACAAACTCGGTATGGTGCTCCCATTTGATCCGCAGCGGCCCAAAACGGACGACCGCCTGACGGTCCGAGCTCTCTTCGATCCGTTCGGCGCCTGGGTGCTGGGCAAGGAGCTCCCAATGGCGGCGGGCGGCGTCGTGCTCGTCGGGTTCGATCACAAAGGCCCACGAGCGGACTTCGGCCGGTGAGGTGACCGCAACCGACGGACGGGCGTGGAGCTCGTTGTGGAGCGTTTCGCGAAGATCATGGAGGCGAAAAGGGGTGGTAGCCATGGTCGTGCTGGTGTTACAACCGCTCAGCTGCCGCTTCGGCAAGCCGCGAACGCTCGCCGCGCGCGAGCGTCACGTGGCCGCTGTGCGCCCACCCCTTCATCCGTTCGACGAGGTAGGTGAGCCCCGAGCTCCCTTCGGTCAGGTAGGGGGTGTCGATCTGCGCCAGGTTCCCCAAGCAGATCACCTTCGTTCCTGGGCCCGCACGGGTAATCAACGTGCGCATCTGTTTGGCGGTGAGGTTTTGCGCTTCGTCGAGCACGAGGAATTTCCGGACAAAGGTTCGCCCGCGCATGAAGTTGATGCTCTTGATCTTGACTTTCGCGCGAATGAGCTCGATCGACGCGCCGCGCCCCCACGCACCCCCTTCGCCGTTGCCGGCAAGCACTTCCAAGTTATCCTCAAGTGCCCCCATCCACGGTGCCATTTTTTCCTCTTCGGTCCCGGGGAGAAAACCGATCTCTTCGCCGATCGGGACCGTGGCACGGGTGAAGATCACTTCGCTGTAGATCTTCTGGTCAAGCGTCTGCGCAAGTCCCGCGGCCAGAGTCAAGAGGGTCTTGCCAGTGCCCGCTTGCCCCAAGAGGGTCACGAGATCGACCTCGGGGTCCATCAAGAGGTCGAGCGCAAAGTTCTGTTCCCGGTTGCGCGCCGTGATGCCCCAAACGGCGTTTTTCTCATGGCGAAAGTCGCGCACACTCCTCATGAGCGCCGAGCCATTCTCGAAACGGATGAGGCGCGCTTCAAACGAAGGGTCGCCGGCAACGACGATGAATTCGTTGGGGTAGCAATCGTTTGGAGTGATCGCGCGGGTCTGCCACCAGTCAAAGCCGTCAGCGCGCCACGCCTTGAGGTCGCCCGCTTGACGCTCCCAGAAGTCGGCCGGAAGTTCATGGATTCCGGAGTAGAGGAGGTCGGTGTCCTCCAGGAGTTTGTCGTTGCGGTAGTCTTGCGCCAATAGCCCCAACGCGCGCGCTTTGATGCGCAGGTTGATGTCTTTCGAGACGAGAATCACGGGGCGCGGGGCGTGGCGTTCGGCGAGCGCTTTCAGAAGCGACAGAATCGCGTTGTCGTTCTGCGACAGGGGCAAACCGGGCGGGAGCGGCGAAGCGATCGCTTCTGTCTGGAAGAAGAGGCACCCGGTGGCGATTCCTCCGGATGGCGCATCAAGCGCGTAGCCGTTACTGAGGTCGTGGCTCTCTTCGCCGACGATCGCCTCCAGCGTGCGACTCACCTGCCGGACGTTGCGCGCGACCTCTGAGAGCCCCTTTTTGTGTTGGTCGAGCTCCTCGAGGGTCGCCATCGGCAAGAAGATGTCGTGTTCGGCAAAGCGAAAGAGGGCGGTCGGGTCGTGCATCAACACGTTGGTATCGAGCACGAAGAGTTTCCGCAGCTCGCGGCTCTCCTTGGCAGAAGAGGGACTTGAGGTGGAGCGGGAGGGGGACATCGCTTTAGCCCTTCAGCTGTGCTGCAACTTTTTCAACGCTTCAAGGACCTCTTCGGCGTGCCCTTCTACTTTCACCTTACGCCAGAGGGCCGCGATGTGGCCGTTGGCGTCGATCAGAAAGGTGCTCCGTTCGATCCCCCGTACCGGCTTACCGTACATCGTCTTGTTGCGCATCACGTCGTAGGCAGCGCACGCGAGCTCCTCAGGGTCGCTCACGAGGTCGAACGGCAGGGAAAATTTCTCTTTGAACCTCTCGTGCGACGCGACGCTGTCGCGTGAAAGGCCCAGGATCACCGCCCCAAACTGGGTGAATTCGGCGTAGTGGTCGCGAAAGGCGATCGCCTCATTGGTGCACCCCGGCGTGTTGTCGCGCGGGTAGAAGTAGAGGACGACGGGGCGGCCCTTGAGCGCGGAGAGGGTGATCGTCTGATTTCCTGTCGCGGGGAGGGTGAAATCGGGCGCAGGTTGGTGCAAGGTGACGGACATCGGTGGCTCCTTCAAAGGACGCAGAGGTTAGCGCAGAACCAAGCCGGCGACAACGCGTCGCCCTTCGCTGGCTACCACATTATACGTGCGACACGCGGCGGCAAGCGCCATCACCTCAAAACCGATCCGTGCGGCAGTGAGGCGGGCAAGCGCCGCGGGTGGAGGCCATTGGAGCTGCGGGCCGGAGGCGAGGAGAATCAGTTCAGGCTCCAACGAGAGCAGCATGTCGATTGCCGCTGCGTCCAGGGTCGCCCAGCCGCCCGGGAGCCATCCTGGCGTGATCGCCGTCGGGGTCAAGAGGAGATTCGATTCGTGACGCTCGCCATCGATCGCAATCCACCCGTCGCCGTGGGCGGTGATGAGGTGAATATTCCCCGCGAGGTCCAGCTGTAGTTTCACCGCTTCTTCTCCTTGCGCCGCTTTTTCGCTAAGATTACCGACTTGCCCCGTTTTCGCCAAGAGGAGTGCCACGATGAAACCCGCCGAAGTTCCGCTGCCCAAGGTGCCGATGCCGGTTGCTGGGGATGGCCCAACCGCCGCTTCGGTCGAGGAACTCGTGGCACTCGACACCGACCGCCCATGGCGGCCGATCCTCAAATCGTCGAAACTCGATGATGTCTGCTACGACATCCGGGGACCGGTCCTTGAGCGCGCCAAAGAGATGGAAGCCGAGGGGCATAGGATCATCAAGCTCAACATCGGCAACTTGGCACCGTTCGGTTTCGAGCCCCCTGAGGAGATCGTCGTCGATGTGATCCGCAATTTCCGCGAGGCAAGTGGCTATACCGACTCCAAAGGGCTCTTTGCACCCCGCAAAGCGGTGGTGCAGTATATGCAGACCAAAGGGGTCGTCGGGGTCGACGTCGAAGATGTCTATCTCGGGAACGGTGCCTCTGAACTCATCGTGATGAGCCTGCAGGGGCTACTGGAGAGTGGTGACGAGGTGCTCGTGCCGTCACCCGACTACCCGTTGTGGACAGCTGCGGTGTCGCTTGCGGGGGGGAAACCGCGCCACTACCTCTGTGACGAAGCGGCCAACTGGTATCCGGACCTTGCGGACATCCGCAAGAAGGTGAGCGACAAGACCCGGGCGATCGTCATTATCAATCCCAACAACCCCACCGGCGCGCTCTATCCGCGCGAGATCCTCGAGGGTATTGTCGAGATTGCGCGCGAACATCAACTGATCGTCTTCGCGGACGAGATCTACGACAAGATGCTCTACGATGGGAGGAGCCATACCTCGATTGCGTCGCTGGCCGACGACGTCTTCTTCATTACGATCAACGGGCTGTCGAAAAACTACCGCTCGTGCGGCTACCGTGCCGGGTGGATGGTCCTTTCGGGCGAACGGCGCCACGCGAAAGATTACATCGAAGGGCTCAACATCCTCGCCTCGATGCGGCTCTGCTCCAACGTCCCAGGGCAGATGGCGATTCAGACGGCGCTCGGGGGTTATCAGAGCATCCAGGAGCTCGTTGCGCCCAACGGGCGGTTGACGCGGCAGCGCAACGTCGCCTACGAGCTGCTCAATGCGATTCCAGGGGTTCATGCGGTAAAGGCCGAGGCGACACTCTACATGTTCCCGCGCCTTGACCCGAAAATCTACCCGATCGTCGACGACCAGCAGTTTGTTCTTGAGCTCCTTGAAGAGGAGCGGGTGTTGGTTGTGCAGGGGACGGGGTTCAACTGGCCCAACCCCGACCATTTTCGCATGGTCTTTTTGCCGCACGAAGACGATTTGCGCGACGCGATCGAGCGGATCGCGCGCTTCTGTGACCGCTTTCGGCGGCGCCATCAGGTGATCTTGACCCAAAAGGAAGGGAAGGAATAATGAAAGCGATCCGTGTGGGGTTATTGGGCATCGGTACGGTAGGAAGTGGCGTCTGGCGGGTACTCGCGCGCAACGCTGACGAGATCGCGCGGCGCGCCGGGCGTCCGATTGCGATCGTTGCGGTCGCCGACCGTAACGTGGAACACGCCCAGAAGGTGGTGGGCGAAACGGCTCTTCGGCAAGGGGTGACGGTGACCTCTGACCCCTTTGCGCTCGTGAGCGACCCGGAGATCGACATCATCGTCGAATTGATTGGCGGTTACGGCGTGGCCAAAGAGCTCGTGCTCGCGGCGATCGCCAACGGGAAACATGTGGTCACGGCAAACAAGGCGCTCCTTGCGGTCCATGGCGACGCGATCTTTGCCGCGGCGCAAAATAAGGGGGTGATGGTCGCGTTCGAGGCGGCTGTGGCGGGCGGCATTCCGATCATCAAAGCGCTGCGGGAAGGGCTTGCCGCGAACCGCATCGAATGGGTGGCCGGGATCATCAACGGCACCACCAACTACATCCTCACCCAGATGGATCAGCGGGGGCTCTCGTTTGCCGACGCGCTCCGAGAGGCGCAGGCACTCGGTTACGCCGAAGCCGACCCCACCTTCGACATCGAAGGGATCGACGCCGCGCACAAGGCGACGCTCTTGGCGTCCCTTGCCTTTGGTGTGCCGATTCAGTTCGACAAGGCGTACATCGAGGGGATCACCGCGATCGACGCCCGCGACGTCGCTCACGCCGAAGCGTTGGGATACCGCATCAAGCTCCTCGGGATCGCGAAGCGGCGTGAGCAAGGGTTCGAACTGCGGGTCCATCCCACCCTCATTCCCAAAGAGCATCTCCTGGCCAGCGTCTCGGGGGCGATGAACGCGGTGCTCGTCAAAGGCGATGCCGTCGGGCAGACCCTCTACTATGGCCCAGGGGCCGGTTCCGAGCCGACTGCGAGCGCGGTGATTGCCGATCTCGTCGATGTCACGCGGCTCCATACCGCCGACCCCGAAAACCGTGTGCCCCACCTCGCGTTTCAGCCCGACCAGATGCAACCGCTCACTGCGTTACCGATTGCGGCGTGCCGCTCCAGCTACTACCTGCGGTTGACCGTCGCCGATCAGCCGGGGGTTCTTGCGGAGATTACCCGCGAGCTCGCGGCAGAGCAGGTGTCGATCGCCGCGTTGGTCCAGAAAGAGCCCCAGAATGAGCGGGCGGAGCTGGTGATGCTCACCCACGAAACCGAAGAGCGGGCGATCGACGCGGCACTCGCAGCGATTCGCAGCTTGCCGTTTGTCCTCGATCCGATCGTGAAGCTGCGGGTCGAACACCTCACGTAACGGCGATCCTGGGCGAACGGCCTGGTGATGGGGGGTTACCCCCCAATGTAGGACATCTCGATCCGTTTGCGGGGGGGGGTAGCGGCGGTGCGCAGCTCCGAGTAGCGGTTCCCCCGCAGCGACCAGATGCCCGCAACCGCCCGCGCGAGCTCCTCGTCCGAAGCGCCGCCGCGAATGAGCGACCGCAGGTCGTAGCCTTGGTCGGCGAAGAGGCAGGTGAAGAGCTTGCCGTCGGTGGAGAGCCGCATCCGCGTGCAGCCGCGACAGAAGGGTTGCGTAACCGAAGCGATCACCCCGATTTCACCGCCGCCGTCACAGTAGCGCCACCGCTCGGCGACCTCGCCGAAATAGTTGGGTTCCAGGGGTTCGATCGGCCAGCGGCGGTTGATTCCCTCGAGGAGCTCTTTGGCGGGGACGACGTGGTCGAGTTGCCAGCCGTTGGTTGTCCCGACATCCATGAACTCGATGAACCGGAGAATCACGCCGGTGCCCCGGAAATGTTCGGCCATGGGAACGATTTCGTGGTCATTCACCCCCCGTTTGACTACCATGTTCACCTTGACCGGAGTGAGCCCCGCGGCAACGGCTGCGTCGATCCCCTCCAACACGCGCGCAACCGGCAGCCGCACGTCGGCGATTTTCTCGAAGGTCTCCTGGGTCAAAGCGTCGAGACTTACCGTGACCCGGCGGAGCCCTGCCGCTTTCAGCTCTGCGGCCAATTTGGGGAGCAGGACGCCATTGGTCGTCAGGGTGAGCTCCACCGGCAGCGCCGCCAGCTTGGCGATCAGGTGCGGCAGGTCCTTGCGCAACAGCGGCTCGCCCCCCGTGATGCGGATTTTGCGCACTCCCAGGGTGACAAATACGCGCGCGACCCGTTCAATCTCCTCAAAGGTGAGAATTTCGCGCCGCGGCAAAAAGGTGTAGTGGTCGAAGACCTCGCGGGGCATGCAGTAGGTACAGCGAAAGTTGCAGCGGTCGGTCACCGATATGCGCAGGTCAGCGAGCGGCCGCGCATGTCGGTCCCGTTGGGGGGAGGTGAGCGCTCCCGCGTAAGGGGGGATCGGGAGGATCGTGGCGACTTCCGCAAGCGGATCGTGACGCAGCGCCTCGGCCATGGCACCTCCAGTGTGGCGTTCCAAGATGCAAACGATTATGGCACATTCGTGCTACATTCGCCGCAATGGAGCGATTGACGAGTGACAGTCTCTACCGCGCAACCGACCCTGCCACTTTGACGGTGAGCGCCGCCGCGCCGCCCCCTTTTGTCGGGCAAGAGCGCGCATGGGCGATGCTTCAGCGGGCGCTTGCCGACCCCGCGCGCGGCCACGCCATTCTCCTGGCTCCGCCTGGATTCGGCCGTCGGGCGATCGCCCGCGAGGCGATCCGTGTTGCTGCAGCGCGGCGCAAACCCCCTCACGATCTCCTCTACCTTCCCCGTTTTGACGATCCGCTGCGACCCCAACTGTTGCGTCTGCCGGCGGGCAGCGGCAGCGCCTTTGCTGCGGCGCTTGCAGATGTCATCCGGAAGCTCCCCGAACTGGTGACGAACGCGCTGCGCGCCGAATCCCATCGCGAAAGGGTGACGCAGCTCCGTGACCGGTATCACGGCGAGGAGCGCCGCGCGCTCGACGCGATCAGCAGTGGCTGCGAAAAGGAGGGGTTGAAGCTCATCGCCACCGACGACGGTTGGGCGCTTGTCCCCATCGATCGTGACGGCAACCCCTTCAGCCCCGAAGCGTTCGCTGCGCTCCCTGAGGAGGAGCGGCGGAGGTGGGAGTCGCGTGTCGCCACCTGGCGTGAGCGGCTTGCTGAGACTTTGGCGCACTTTCCTGCGTGGGATGAGGCGCTCGCTCGGGCGATACGGGCTGCCGAGCGCGACGCCCTGACCCCCGTTGCCAGCCATCTCCTGACCCCGCTCCGTGAGACCTTCGCCACTTACCCCGAGGCCATCACCTTTCTCGAGGCGCTCGAACGCGAGCTGCTTGACGGCGCGCGCCCTTGGCTCGTCGAAGACGACGATGAGGTGAGCATCGATACCGATCTCCTCGACCAGTTGATGCCCCACCTTTTGGTCGGCCATGAGGCGTCGGACCTGCCCGAGGTGGTGATGGATGAGGCGCTCACCCACACCACCCTCGTGGGGTGGATCGAAAGCGAAGTGGTCGATGGCGAACGGATCTCCCACCACCGCCACATTCGCCCAGGTGCTCTGGTGCGGGCAGCAGAAGGGTTTCTCATCCTGGATGGTGATCTGCTCCTCACCGACCGCGACCTGTGGACGGCACTCAAAAAGACGCTGGCGACCGGGCGCATCGAGATTACCCCTCCTCCTGATCGCGAACGGTGGGGGGCTCTGCCGCTCCTGACCCCTGACCCGATCCCCTTTACGGGGCAGGTGGTGGTGATTGGGACACCGGCGACCTACGAGACGCTGTTGGCCCTCGACGAGACCTTCTCCTCCTTTTTCCCCTGGGTGATCGAGCTGGAACAGGTGGCGCTGCGAACCGTCGAGAACGAGGCGCGCTACGGGGCGCTCTTGAGGCAATTGCTGGCCGATCGCCTGCCGGTTCCCGTGAGCGTCGGCGCCGTTGCGCGAACGCTCGAAGAGGCAGCGCGCGCTGCCGAGGATCAGTCGCGTCTGCTCCTGACGGTCGGCCACTTCGCTCGGCTCCTTCACGAAGCGGCGGCGATTGCCGTCGAGGCGGGGCGGGGGGAGGTGACGCGGGAGGATGTCGAAGAGGCGGTCGCGGAGCGCTTCGCCCGCACGGGCAGAGCGTGGCGCGAAACCCTGGAGGCAATTTGCCGCGGCGAACACCTGATCGCGACAAGCGGCACCCGCGTCGGCCAGATCAACGGCTTGGTGGTCTTTGAAAGCGGCGAGATCGCCTACGGCCACCCGATGCGCATCACTGCGTCGGTCCGGATCGGCGGCGAAGGGGAAGTGCTCGACATTGAGCGTGAAACCGAACTGGGCGGGGCGATCCACAGCAAAGGGGTGATGATCCTTGCCGCTTTCCTCAGCGGCCGCTATGGCCGGAGACGGCCGCTTGCCCTCTCGGCAACGATTGCGCTCGAGCAGTCGTACGGGTTTGTCGAGGGCGATTCGGCGTCGCTTGCCGAGGCGCTCGCGCTCCTCTCGGCGATTGCCGAGGTGCCGCTCCACCAGTCGATCGCGGTTACCGGTTCGATCAACCAGTTTGGTGAGGTCCAAACGGTGGGCGCGATCAATGAAAAGATCGAGGGGTGGTTCGCCGTCTGTGAAGCGTTGGGGCTAGATGGCTCCCAGGGGGTGGTTTTGCCTGCCGCAAACCGCCACCACTTGATGCTCCGCGCCCCCGTCGTTGAAGCGGTTCGAGCTGGGCGTTTTCATCTCTGGACGGTTCAAACACTAGACGAAGCCGCGGCGATTCTCACCGGCCTTCCCCTTTCCGGCGCCCAATCGCTTTCGGCCAAAGTGGCCGCTGCCTTGACCCGGATGAGTCGATGGCATGAGGAGAAAGGGGAAGGGTGGCGCCGCCCCTGGTCGCGGCGGCGGGAATGAGCGGGCTGCCTCTTGCTTTCCTCTTCCGTCTGTGGTATAAAGAGATCGTCACTCATATAGAAGAGTTGTTGGATGTCTGACCACTCCCTCCGCGCTGTCGTAGGTGTAGTCGTAAGCCTGCCACCGGGCCGGAGGGGGGTCGTGTAGTCTCAAGTTACCACGTCAAACCCAAACCCCTCCGGTCCGCCGGCGGGGTTTTTTATTTTTAGGGAGCCAAAATGGAGACCATGACCGGTGCCGAGTTGATGGTGCGGCTACTCGAGCGGCAAGGGATCGAGCAGATCAGCGGTATCCCGGGCGGGGCGATTCTGCCCTTCTACGACGCGTTAGCCCAGCGCGGAACGATTCGCCATATCCTCGCGCGCCACGAACAGGGGGCTGGGTTCATCGCGCAGGGTATCGCCCGGGTCACCGGCAAGCCCGCAGTCTGTGTCGCGTCAAGCGGCCCAGGCGCGACCAACCTCCTCACCGCGATTGCCGACGCGCATCTCGACTCCATTCCGCTCGTCGCGATCACCGGCCAAGTGCCGCTGGCGATGATTGGAACCGACGCCTTTCAGGAGGTCGACGTCTATGGGATGTCGATCCCGATCACCAAGCACAATTTCCTCGTCCGTTCGGCAGCCGAGCTCCTCGAGGTGATTCCGACCGCGTTTCGTCTTGCCCAGAGTGGCCGGCCGGGGCCGGTGCTCATCGACGTGCCGAAGGATGTGCAGAACCAGCGGGTGAGCTTCGAACATTGGCCGGAACCGGGGGAAAGAGCGCCGGGGCCAGCGCTCGACCCCGAGGTGATCAACCAAGTCGCGGCGTTGATCAACAGCGCCGAACGCCCGGTGCTCTACCTGGGGGGTGGGGTGGTGGCGAGCGGTGCTGCTCCCCTTGCGGTGGCGCTCGCCGAGCAGGCGTCGATGCCTACCGTGATGACGCTGATGGGACTCGGCGCGATGGCGAGTGACCACCCCCTGTCTCTGGGGATGCTCGGAATGCACGGAGCGCGCTATGCCAACTTTGCGGTTCAGGAGAGCGACCTCCTGGTGGTGGTCGGCGCCCGGCTCGACGATCGGGCGGTGGGCAAAGCGAGCGCCTTTGCTCCCCACGCCAAGATCATCCACATCGACATCGACGCGGCCGAGTTCGGCAAGATCAAAACGCCCTTCGTTGCCGTTCATGCCGACGTCAAGGAGGCGCTTGCGGCGTTGCTTCCCCGCGTGCAACCGGCGATGCGTAAGCGGTGGCTGTCGCACGTTGCGGCGCTGAAGGCGCGCTACCCGCTGGCGATGCCGGGCCGCGACGACGTGCGCAGCCCATACGGCCTCATCGCTGCGGTGGCGGAGGTGCTCGACGACGAAGCGGTGGTCGTGACCGACGTCGGGCAGCATCAGATGTGGGCTGCGCAAGCCTATCCGCTGCGCCGTCCGCGGCAGTGGCTCACCTCGGGGGGGCTTGGGACGATGGGTTTTGGTTTGCCCTCCGCAATCGGCGCCGCGCTTGCCGAACCACACCGCACCGTGGTGCTGTTTACCGGGGACGGCAGCATCAAGATGAACATTCAGGAGCTGGCGACCCTCGCGGAGTGGCAGCTCAACGTCAAGATCGTTTTGCTCGACAACCGCACCCTGGGACTCGTCTATCAGCAGCAGAGCCTCTTTTATGGCGAGCGGATCATCGCATCGCGCTACAGCCACGGTGTCGATTTCGTCACCATCGCGCGCGGATTTGGCGTGCCGGCGTTCGACCTCGATACCACCACCGACCCCAAAGTGGCCCTCGCTGAGGCGCTCACGACCCCCGGACCCCTCTTCATCCGCTGCCCGATCGACGCCGACGCCTTTGTCTATCCGATGGTCCCCCCCGGCGCGGCCAATACGGAGATGATCGAGGCGTGAGCATGTGAAACTTGGGGATAAGGAGAGAATGATGATCGAACAGGTGGCCGAACCGTTACCCGTGAGTGGCTTTGAGAAGCGGGTGCTCGAATTGGAGGTGAACAACCATCCGGGGGTGATGAGCCATATCGTCGGGCTTTTTGCCCGGCGCGCCTTCAACGTGGAGGGGATTCTCTGTATGCCGTTACCGGATGGGACGGTGAGCCGCATTTGGCTCTTGGTCTTTGCCGATCAGCGACTGGAGCAGTTGATCAAGCAATTGGAAAAATTGGTCGATGTCCGCTCGGTGCGGCAGCACCACGCCGACCACGAGGTCTTTGTCCAGGCCGAGCGGTTCTTCCGCTGACTCCGTGCGATAATCGCCGAAGTGGCACAGCACAGGAAGAACGATGAGTGGCAACACCTTTGGCCATCTCTTTCGGGTGACGACCTTCGGCGAATCGCACGGCCCGGCGTTGGGGTGTGTGATCGACGGTTGCCCGCCGGGTCTTGCGATCTCCGCCGAGGAGATTCAACACGAGCTCGACCGCCGCAAGCCTGGCACGAGCCGTTTCGTCACTCAGCGTCGCGAGTCGGACCAGGTCGAGATCCTTTCGGGCATTTTCGACGGGGTGACGACGGGAACGCCGATTGCGCTACTGATTCGCAATGAAGATCAGCGTTCCAAGGATTACGCCAAAATCGCTGCAACCTTTCGTCCTGGACACGCGGACTACCCTTATCTCATGAAGTACGGCGTGCGCGACTATCGCGGTGGCGGGCGAGCGTCAGCGCGGGAGACGGCGGCGCGGGTCGCCGCAGGGGCGATCGCGAAAAAGTGGCTGCGCGAACGCTTTGGCGTCGTCATTCGTGGGTTTCTCGCCGAGATGGGGCCGATTGCGATCCCGTTCGTCTCCTGGGAGGAGGTTGACCGCAACCCCTTCTTTGCGCCAAATGCCGACATCGTGCCGGAACTCGAAAACTACCTCGATGGTCTGCGGCGGTTGGGTGATTCCGTGGGCGGGAAGATCACCGTCGTGGCGACCAATGTCCCGGTGGGGTGGGGCGAACCTGTTTTTGGCAAGCTCGACGCCGAGATCGCCTACGCGATGATGGGGATCAACGCGGTGAAAGGGGTCGAGATCGGGGACGGGTTTGCGGTGATCGCGCAGCATGGCAGCGAACATGGCGATGAGCTCACCCCCGAGGGCTTCCTCAGCGACCACGCCGGGGGGACACTCGGTGGAATCAGCACGGGGCAACCGATCATCGTCCATTTGGCGATCAAACCGACCTCGAGCATCCGGATCCCGAAGCGGTCGATCACGGTGACGGGTGAGGCGACCGAGGTGGTGACGACCGGTCGCCACGACCCGTGTGTGGCGCTGCGCGCAACGCCGATCGCCGAGGCGATGCTCGCGCTCGTGCTGATCGACCAGGCGCTGCGCCATCGCGCCCAGTGTGGCGACGTGACGCCGCCGCTTGCGCCGATTGCAGGGGTCGCGCCCGACGGCGTGTTGCCCTTTCCGCTTCCTGAGGGGTAGCGTCCCTTCGATTCCATGAACCGGCGCGACTTCCCCTTTTGGCCGCTTGCCGGCTACCAGCTCTTCTATTTCGCCTTCATCGGTATCTTCTCCCCCTATTTTCCGCTCTACCTCGACGCGATCGGGTGGAGCGCGGCGTCGATCGCCGCGTTGATGGTGGTGATGCAAGGGGCACGCGTCGTCGCGCCTACCCTCTGGTCGCTCTGGGCCGGCTCGCGCTTCGACCGCATGCGGCAGGTGGTCCGCTGGGCGCCCCTTGCCGCTGCGGCAGGCTTTTCGCTCTTCTATTTTTCGGAAGAGGTCGCGCTTTCGCTCACTGCGGTCGGCGTGGTGGCTTTCTTCTGGAGTGGGGCGTTACCGCTCTTTGAGGCGATGACGCTCGCCCATTTGGGGCGAGAGGTGCGGCGCTATCCACTCGTTCGCCTCTGGGGGTCGATCGGATTTATCACCGCGGTGGTCGGAATCGGCATTTGGCTGGAGGTGATGCCCATAGCCACGCTCCGCCACTGGATCATTGCGGTGCTGCTGCTGCTTGCGCTCTGTGGCTGGACGTTGCCGCTTCCCGAATGGGAACACCCGGCAGCGACGGGGGTGGGGCGAGCGCGGTTTGCGTGGTGGCGTGAACCCCAGATCGTCTGGTTTTTGTTGGCCGCTTCTCTCATGTCGGTGGCGCACGGGGCGCTCTACACCTTCTTTTCGCTCCATTTGACGCTGCTTGGCTACAGCAAGACGATGGTCGGTTTTCTATGGGCGCTCGGGGTGGTCGCCGAAATCGTCCTCTTCTTTTTTTTGCCCCGCTTGACGGCGCGCTGGGGGGTGAGATGGCCTTTTGTCGCCACCTTTGCTATCGCCGCCGGCCGTTTTCTCCTGATCGGCTGGTGGGCCGACGCGTTACTCTGGGTGGTGGTGGCGCAGACGCTTCATGCAGTCACCTTTGCGCTCTACCATGGGTGCGCGGTGCAGCTCATCAACGCCTGGTTTGGCGCCCGCGCACCGGCCCTCGGGCAGGCACTCTATAGCTCCCTCTCGTTTGGCTTGGGTGGGATGGTCGGTTCTGCGCTTGCCGGTTGGGTCTGGACTGCAGCAGGTCCGGGTTGGACCTTCACCGCGTCGGCACTCGCCGCGCTCGTCGGGCTCTTTGCCGCGACGCAGAGTGCGCTGCGCGCCCCACGATTTGCCACACAGCGCGATGGTGTGGAATAATTGCACGACGACATACAAGGAACTTGGGATGGCAGGCAAGACACTTTACGATAAACTGTGGGACGCCCATCTCGTCCGGCAAGACCCGGATGGAACGGCGCTTCTTTATATCGATCGCCACCTTGTCCATGAGGTGACGAGCCCGCAAGCCTTTGAGGGGTTGCGTTTGGCGGGGCGAAAACCGTGGCGCGTCGACTCGGTGGTGGCCACTGCCGACCACAACGTCCCAACCGATCCCGGTGAGGTGGAGATCCGCGACCCGATCTCGCGCGAACAGGTGGTGACCCTCGACGAAAACATCCGCTCCTTTGGGGCACTCGCTTACTTTCCCTATCGCGATGCGCGGCAGGGGATCGTCCATGTGATCGGCCCGGAGAGCGGCGCGGTGCTGCCGGGGATGACGGTGGTCTGCGGCGACTCCCACACCTCAACCCACGGGGCTTTTGCGTGCCTCGCGCACGGCATCGGGACTTCTGAGGTCGAACACGTGCTCGCAACCCAGTGTCTCGTCGCGAAGAAGTCGAAGAACATGCGCATCTGGGCAGAAGGTGCACTCTCCCCTGGTGTCACCGCCAAAGATCTGATTCTGGCGATCATCGGCCAAATCGGCACGGCGGGCGGTACCGGCCACGCGATCGAATTCGCTGGCCCTGCGGTGACTGCGCTCTCGATGGAAGGGCGGATGACCATCTGCAACATGGCGATCGAAGCGGGCGCGCGGGTCGGGATGGTTGCAGCAGACGACCGGACGATCGACTATTTCGCCGACAAGCCGCTTGCCCCGAAAGGAGCGCTGTGGGACGAGGCGGTTGCCTATTGGCGAACGCTCCAGAGTGACGCCGACGCCCGCTTCGACCGGGAGGTGACGATCGACGCGCGGACGGTTGCCCCGATGGTGACGTGGGGAACCAACCCCGAACAGGTGACGACGATCGAGGGCGCTGTTCCCGATCCCGATTCGTTTGCCGATCCGGTCAAACGGGACGCCGCGCGGCGGGCGTTGGCCTATATGGGGTTGCAACCCGGTACGCCGATCACCCAGATCGCCGTCGATCAGGTCTTCATTGGCTCGTGCACCAATTCGCGGATCGAAGATCTGCGTGAGGCGGCGAGGGTGGTGCAAAAGGTGGGACGAGGGAAGGCGGAGCAGGTGAAACGGGTGCTCGTCGTCCCCGGTTCGGGTGCGGTGAAGGCGCAAGCGGAAGCCGAGGGGCTCGATCGCATCTTTCGCGCCGCAGGGTTTGAATGGCGGGCGCCGGGCTGTTCGATGTGCCTGGGGATGAACCCCGACCAGCTGCAGCCGGGTGAGCGGTGTGCCTCCACCTCCAACCGCAATTTCGAAGGGCGGCAGGGTCCGGGCGGGCGCACCCACCTCGTCAGCCCAGCGATGGCCGCTGCCGCAGCGCTCTTTGGTCATTTCGTCGATGTGCGGAGTCTCTGATGCAACCTTTTACCGTTCATGAAGGGATCGTCGCTCCGTTGGACCGCGCCAACGTGGACACCGATGCGATTATTCCGAAGCAGTTTCTCAAGTCGATCCGCCGTAGCGGCTTTGGCCCCTACCTCTTCGACGAGTGGCGTTATCTCGACCGCGGTGAGCCGGGGATGGACTGTTCTCGCCGGCCGAAAAACCCCGACTTCGTCCTCAACCAACCGCGTTATGCCGGGGCGACGATTCTCCTTGCCCGGGAAAATTTCGGTTGCGGGAGCTCGCGCGAACATGCGCCGTGGGCGCTCGTCGACTTCGGTTTCCGCGCGATCATCGCCCCGAGTTTTGCCGATATCTTTTACAACAACAGCTTCAAGAATGGGCTCCTCCTCATTACCTTCCCCCCTGAGACGGTGAGTGACCTCTTTGCCGAATGCGCAGCGACGCCGGGTTACCGGCTGCGCATCGACCTCGCGGCGCAAACGGTCACGAAACCGGATGGAACGGTGCTCACCTTCGCGATCGACCCGTTCCGCAAGGAGTGCCTCTTGAACGGGTGGGATGAAATTGGCCTGACGCTGCGTCACGCCGACGAGATCCGTGCTTTTGAGGCGGAGTACCGCAAGCGCTTTCCCTTCTACTTTGCGACGAAAGGATGATTGATGCGAGCGACGAAAAAGGTCTGCGTTCTCCCCGGCGACGGGATCGGCCCGGAGATTGTCGGCGAAGCGGTCAAAGTGCTGAAGGCGATGAAGCTGCCGCTCGAGTTCGAGACGGCGCTCATCGGTGGTGCCGCGGTAGACGCAGCGGGTGACCCCTTTCCCGAAGCGACACGGCAACTTGCAGAAGAGGCCGACGCGGTGTTACTGGGCGCCGTCGGTGGGCCGAAGTGGGACACCCTTGCCCGCCCCCTGCGTCCCGAACGGGGGCTTTTGGCGATTCGCAAAGCGCTCAACCTTTTTGCCAACCTCCGGCCAGCGACGCTCTACCCGGAACTTGCCGCGGCGTCGACCTTGAAGCCCGAGGTGGTCGCTGGGCTCGACCTCCTGATCGTTCGCGAGCTCACCGGAGACATCTATTTTGGCGAACCGCGGGGGATTGAAGTGCGCGGGGGCGAGCGGGTCGGGTTCAACACGATGATCTATTCCGAGAGCGAGATCCGCCGCATCGGCCGGATCGCGTTTGAAGCCGCGCGCAAACGGCGCAAGATGCTTTGCTCCGTCGACAAGATGAACGTGCTCGAGACGACGCAACTGTGGCGCGACGTGATGAACGAGCTCGCCCCCGAATACCCCGACGTGACGCTCACCCACATGCTCGTCGATAATGCCGCGATGCAGCTCGTGCGTGCGCCGAAGCAGTTCGACGTGATCGTAACCGGCAACATGTTTGGTGATATTCTCTCTGATGAAGCGGCGATGCTGACCGGTTCGATCGGGATGCTGCCTTCGGCGTCGCTCAACGAAACGGGCAAAGGGCTTTATGAACCGTGCCACGGCTCAGCGCCGGATATTGCCGGGCAGGGGGTAGCCAATCCGCTCGCGACGATTCTTTCGGCGGCGATGATGTTGCGCTACAGTTTCGGCTGGGAAGAGGAGGCGCGAGCGATCGAAGCGGCGGTGCGTCGCGTGCTCGCGCAAGGGGTGCGGACGCGCGACATCGCCCTTGCCGGCGAGCGGGTGGTGGGTACGAGCGAAATGGGCGACGCAGTGGTCGCGGCGCTCTCGTAACAGGTTCGAAAAGGAGAGAACATGGCAAAACCTCGGGTGGGATTGGTGGGCTGGCGCGGGATGGTCGGCTCGGTCCTCATGCAGCGGATGAGCGAAGAGGGGGATTTCGCGCTGATCGAACCGGTCTATTTTTCGACCTCGGCAGCGGGGCAAGCGGCGCCCACCTTCGGGGGCGTTGTGCCCGAGTCGCCGCTTCTGGACGCTTATGATCTCGACGCGCTCAAGAGCACCGAGATCATCATCACCTGTCAGGGGGGCGACTACACCAAACGGGTCTATCATGCGCTTCGTGACGCGGGTTGGCAGGGGCACTGGATCGACGCGGCGAGTACGCTGCGCATGGAACCGCACACCGTGATCATCCTGGACCCGGTGAACCGCGCGGTGATCGATCGCGCGCTCGCCGCAGGAGGGCGGGACTGGATCGGCGGGAACTGCACCGTTTCGCTCATGTTGATGGCGATCGGCGGTCTCTTCCGAGCGGAACTCGTCGAGTGGGTGAGCTCGATGACCTATCAGGCGGCATCAGGTGCTGGGGCGCAGAACATGCGCGAGCTGCTGCTGCAGATGGGCCGCCTCTACCAAGCGGTGGAAGCTGAGTTGCGTGACCCGGCGTCGGCGATTCTGGCGATCGACCGGAAAGTGACCGAAACGATGCGCTCGAGTGACTTCCCCACCGAGCACTTTCGCGGCGTGCCGTTGGCAGGGAGCCTCATTCCCTGGATCGACGTGCCGGTGGAACACGGCCAGTCGAAAGAGGAGTGGAAAGGGGGGGCAGAGTGCAACAAGATTCTTGGGCTTCCCCCGTTTCGCTCGCCCGGTTCGATCCCGATCGACGGGCTCTGTGTCCGGATCGGCGCGATGCGCTGCCACTCGC
Source organism: Hydrogenophilus islandicus (assembly GCF_054657095.1). Lineage (NCBI taxonomy): Bacteria > Pseudomonadati > Pseudomonadota > Hydrogenophilia > Hydrogenophilales > Hydrogenophilaceae > Hydrogenophilus > Hydrogenophilus islandicus. Next base: position 81,770 of record NZ_BAAHXE010000002.1, read on the forward strand.
AGGGGCTGACGATCAAGCTCAAGCGCGATGTGCCGTTAACCGAGATCGAGTCGCTGATTGCTCAGGCGAACGCCTGGGTGAAAGTGGTGCCGAACGAGCGCGAGGTGACCGAACGGGAGCTCACCCCCGCCGCGGTCTCGGGGACGCTCACCGTGCCCGTCGGGCGGCTCCATAAACTTGCGATGGGGCCGGAATACCTCGGCGCCTTTACGGTGGGGGACCAGCTCCTCTGGGGGGCGGCTGAGCCCCTTCGTCGGATGTTACGCATTCTGCTGGAAGCGCGCGGGTAGGATCGCCCCGAAACTGGGAGAGAGGCGTGGGTACTCCGCATCAAAGGGTGAAAAAGTGGGTTGCCCTCATGGCAAGTGGGTGGGCGTTTTCGTCGGCTTTTGCGGCGACGCTCGGCGAACTCAACGTCGTCTCCCGCTTGGGGGAGCCGCTCACCGCTTATGTCCGCGTCGAAGCGGACGCGGGCGAGATGCGCTCGCTCGCGGTCCGGCTCGCCGATGAGGGGGCGTACCGTGAAGCGGGAATTACCCCATCGCCCCTCCTTCCCCAGCTCAAGGCAAGGCTGATTCGTCAGGGTGCCGGTTGGGCGGTTGAACTCAAAACCAACGAACCGGTCCGCGAGCCGTTTGTCAATGTGCTCCTTGATCTGCGTTGGAACGGTGGGCGGATCCTGCGTGAATATGCGATCCTCATCGATCCTCCGGAATACGCGTTGCCTGCTCAGCCCATTGTCGCGCGTCCGGTAGCGCTTCCGGCGGGCGTGGAGAAGCGGCTCAAGGCGGCGGCATCTTTTGAGCGTGCTGCGCCTGTTACGACTGCGGAGGGTCGCACAGTTAAGGCCGGCGAGACGTTGATGCAGATCGCGCGCGAGGTACAACCCTCAGGCGTTCCCCTTGAGGTAGTCCTCTACGCGTTGTGGCAGAAAAACCCCGAGGCGTTCATCGCCAAAGACATGAACCGGCTCCAAGCCGGTGCCCGCTTGCGGTTGCCGTCGCCCGACGAGTTGGCTGCGATCCCCGTGAGTGAAGCCCGCTCGGTGCTTCGCACCCAGGTCCGTTCCTTTGCCCGTCATCAGCAGCAGGTTGCGGCAACGCCCGCCCAGGTTGCTGCCCTTGAGGGAAGCGCGGCGAAAGGGAAGGTGGTCTCTCGCGCCGAGGTAACCGCTCCCCAGGACGCGCTGAAGCCCGCCGACCAGGTTGAAGTTCAGCCGACGCGGCTAATCGACGCAGGGAAGGCCGCGCGAAGTGCTCAAGGGGGTCAGAAGGGGGGCGAAACAGTCCCAATCGAGGATTGGCTCGCGTTGAAAGCCAATCTGCAAGAGACACAAGAACGTATCGCGCAACTGGAACGACAGTTGGCGAAGATGTCGCAACTGCTCGAGGTCCAGTCGGCGCTCCTCGCGCAACTGCAGCAACAGAGTAGTGGTGCGGTGGCGCTTCAGGGAGAGAAGAAAGCTTCCCCAGAGAAGGCGTCCGCACAGCCGCCTGCTGAGCCGCCGCAGCAAGCTGAATCTACCCCCGCTGCGCCAACCCCAGCCAAAGAGGCGGCTCGGGAGCCTGCGCCACCTCCTACCGCAGCGAAAGAGCGTACCCCACAGGAAGCGGCACCCACCCCGCCTTCCCGCTCGGTGGAACCCAGCATCGTCGACTTTGTGCTCGAAGAGCCGCTCCTTCTTGCCGGCGGGGGCGGGGCGCTGCTACTGCTTGCGGCGCTTCTTCTTCGCCGCCGCAAAGAAAAAGGGGAGGTTGCAGCGGCGGAGGCTCAAGCTGAAGTGCCCGCAACCCCAACAGCGACCGTGACCACTGCTTCGCAACCGCAGCCCAGTGAGCTCAAAACGCTCTCCCCCGAACCCACTCCGTCCCGCCTCACCGCTGCATCGGGACAAGAGGTCGATACCTCCGCGAGTATCCTCGGTGCCGATTTTACCCAGGTGGCGTTCAACGCTCTTCAAGCCGATGAGGGGATCGACCCGGTGACCGAAGCGGAGGTGTTGCTCGCCTACGACCGGGACCAGCAGGCTGAAGAGATCCTCCTCGATGCGCTCAAAGAGACACCCAACCGGCCACAGATTCCGTTGAAACTTCTTGAAATCTACGGAAAACGGGGCGACCGCGACCACTTCGACCACTACTTCGGTCTCCTTGCTGCCCTCACGGGTCAAAGTGGCAAGGATTGGGAGCGGGGGCTGGCCCTTCACGAACGCTTTTTTGGTCCCGTTCCGGAAAAGTGGCAACGAACGGTTTCGGCAGCGGCGGATAAGGAGGAAGAGATCCTCGCCTTCGACGAGGAGCAGTCAGCGCCTCCTCCCTCCATGTTGCCGATGGAAGAGCAAACGAACCCACCAGCCGAGCAGCCGGTTGCCTCGGAGCCTGAAGCGCTCGACTTCACCCTGGGGCGCGATCTGCCGGAAGCGCCGCAGGAGGAACCCGAAGCGCCGCAGCGCGCAGAAGAACCAGCGGTCTCTTTCGAAATTCCCCTCGAGCTTGAGCTTCCCGCAGCACCCGAGACGACCGCGCAGCCTGAGCCCGTTGCTGAGACGCCGTCGCACCCTGAGCAACCCGCCGCCGAAGAGGAGCCCAAACTCGACCTCGATCTCGACTTCGACCTCGACCTGGAGTCTACCCCGCCAGCGGCAGAGAAAGTTGCCGAGGAGATCACCCTTCCCGATCTCGACCTCGATTTTGCGCCCGACGTCGAGAAAGAGGCGACTGCTCCACCCCCTGCGGCTGAGGAGGTGTCTCTGCCGGAGTTTTCCCCTGCGCCAGAATTACTCAAACCTTCGGGTGCCGCTGAGGAACCGCCCCCAGAGAAACAGCCGCGCGATTCCGAACTGGACCTCTCCGATCTTCCTGACGTCGATTTGGGGACCGTCATCGCCGAAGGGGAAGGGGAACCTGATCGTGAGATCGACGACAGCCGGATCCAGCTCGCGCAGGCCTATCTCGATATGGAAGACTTTGAGGGGGCACGCGAGCTTCTGGAGGAGGTGATGCGCGACGGTACCCCTGAAGCGAAGGCGAAAGCGGAGGAGCTTTTGGCCCAACTGCCCCAGTGAGTGAACCCGCGTCCATCCCCTATCCCTTGCGAGTGTGGCTCTGGATCGCCGGGGCGCTTCTCCTTCAGACGGTCTCGGCGCTACCAACGCTCCTGGTCATCACGTCGGGGACGGTCGCAGGTGCCGCCTGGTTCGATCGCGGGCGCCTGCTGAGGCTCTTGCGGCGTATCCGGTGGATCGTGGTGAGTATCGTTCTCCTCTTCGGTTGGCTCACGCCAGGAACAGCAATCCTCCCGATTGCGGTGCCGCTGATGCCGACTTACGAAGGACTCACGCTCGCTCTGGAACATGGGTTGCGTCTCGTCGCTCTGGTGGCGTGGTTGGTCTTTTGGTTTTTGTGGCTCCCGATTGCCGAACAGCCGCGCGCCCTCTACCGCGCCTTCACCCCACTCGTTTGGCTGGGCGTCCCGCTCGACCGCTTTGCGGTGCGCCTTGCACTCATCCTTGACCTGCTCGATGAGATCGCCGCCCGCCCCATTCGCCTTCGCGATTGGCGGCAGCTCCCGCAGTGGCTCGAAGAGGGGGAGGCCGCAAGCTTTCCGCCGACAGACCCTTCACCGAACCCCCAAGCGGAGACGAACCGGTAATGCACGGAACCGAGCGGTGGCTGTTGGTTGTCGCCTACGCTGGTGAGCGCTTCCACGGCTGGCAGAGTCAGCCGTCGGGAGCCACGGTACACGACCACCTCGCAAAAGCGGTCGCGGCGATTGCCGGCCACTCGGTGCGTCTGATCTGTGCCGGTCGGACTGACGCTGGGGTCCATGCGCTCGCTCAGGTGGTCCATTTCGATACCTCGGCGCGCCGCCCCCCTTCCGCCTGGGTGCGGGGGGTGAACGCCCATCTTCCGCCCGGGATCGCGGTGTGGCATGCGCAGCAGGTCGAAGGGGATTTTCACGCCCGTTTTTCGGCCAGAGCACGGCGCTACCGTTACCTTCTCTTTGTTGGCGCAACGCCGCCGGCGCAGTGGGTCGGCAAGGTCGGGTGGTTCCACCGGCCGCTCGACGCGGTGGCGATGGCCGAGGCCGCGAAGCGGCTGCTTGGAACCCACGACTTCAGTGCGTTTCGTGCCGCCGAGTGCCAAGCCCGCTCGCCGATTCGCACGGTGACGGTCGCCGACGTTCGTCCCATGCCGGGCGGCTTTGCCTTCGATTTCGAAGCCGACGGCTTTCTCCACCACATGGTGCGCAACTTCGTCGGTACCCTGGTGACGATCGGCAAAGGGGCAGCGCCCCCGCAGTGGGTTGATGAGCTGCTGGCCGCACGCGACCGCACTCGCGCCGCGCCCACCTTCATGGCCGACGGTCTCTACTTCTGCGGAGTCGATTACGGTTTCCGCCCGGAACTTCCTGGCAACGGCCGAATCATCCGAATACCCCACTTGGCGATGAATGATTGGGAGGAGTGCTGATGGTCGCAACACCCCACCGCATCCGGATCAAGATCTGCGGCCTCACCCGGGCTGAGGATGTCGCTGCGGCAGCGGCGCTCGGGGCTGACGCGCTCGGCTTTGTCTTCTACCCCCCAAGCCCTCGCGCTGTCTCGGTCGCAGCGGCGGCGGCGCTCTGTCGCGACCTTCCCCCGTTTGTTTCGGTGGTCGCGCTCTTCGTCAACCCCGACCCGGAACTGGTCACCGCGGTTACGACCGCGCTCCCGACGGCGATGCTCCAGTTTCACGGCACTGAATCGCCCGAGTTCTGCCGCCAGTTTGCCCGTCCCTACCTCAAGGCCTTTCCCGCTGCCCCCACAGCTGAACTTCTGTTGGCGCGCATGGCCGACTACCCCGACGCGAGCGGCTGGCTCGTCGACACTCCGACCCAAGGTTTTGGCGGAAGCGGCGAGACCTTCGACTGGTCGCGCCTTCCCACCCCCGAAGAGCGCGAGCGTCCCTTGATTTTGGCCGGCGGCCTCAACGCGGCGAACGTCGGCGAAGCGATCACTGCAGTCCGCCCCTGGGGGGTCGACGTCAGTAGCGGCGTCGAGGCCAGTAAAGGGGTAAAAGATCGCGGTAAAATCGCGCAATTCGTCGCAGCAGTGCGCAACGCCGAATAAGCGCTCGCTCTATCGTCGCACGCACCATAAGGAGATACGATGTCCGCCCCCCATCCATTTGCCGCAGGACAACCCTACAACTACCCCGACGCGAGGGGCCATTTCGGGCCCTTCGGTGGTGTCTTTGTGGCCGAGACGCTCATTCCGGCGCTCGAAGCGCTCACCGCTGCCTATGAAGAGGCGAAAAACGATCCCCTCTTTCGTGCCGAATTCGAACGGGATCTCACCCACTACGTCGGCCGGCCGACCCCGATCTACCACGCGAAACGGTGGTCGGAGGCGCTCGGCGGGGCGCAAATCTTCCTCAAACGGGAGGACCTCAACCACACCGGCGCGCATAAGATCAACAACTGCATCGGGCAAGCGCTCCTGGCTCGGCGGATGGGTAAGCCCCGGGTCATTGCCGAAACGGGCGCAGGCCAGCATGGGGTAGCGACCGCTACAGTCGCCGCGCGCTTTGGCCTCAAGTGCGTCGTTTACATGGGGGCCGAAGATGTCCAACGGCAGGCGGCCAACGTCTACCGCATGAAACTCCTCGGCGCCGAGGTGGTGCCGGTCCACTCCGGTTCCAAAACGCTCAAGGATGCGCTCAACGAAGCGTTGCGCGATTGGGTGACCAACGTTCACGATACCTTTTACATCATCGGTACGGTCGCGGGACCCCACCCCTACCCGATGATGGTGCGCGATTTCCAAGCGGTCATCGGACAAGAGGCGCTCCGCCAAATGCCGGAGGTGGCCGGCAGGCAACCCGACTACGTGATCGCCTGTGTCGGCGGGGGGTCGAACGCGATGGGGATCTTCTACCCCTATATTACTGAACCGTCGGTGCGCCTCATTGGGGTGGAGGCCGCGGGCGAAGGGATCGAAACGGGACGGCACGCTGCGAGTCTCTCCGCGGGCCGCCCGGGGGTGCTCCACGGCAACCGAACCTATCTCCTCCAAAACAGTGACGGACAGATCCTCTCGACCCACTCGATCTCGGCGGGGCTCGACTACCCTGGTGTCGGGCCCGAGCATGCGTGGCTCAAGGAGACGGGGCGCGCCGAGTATGTCGCGGTGACCGACGACGAGGCGCTTGCCGCATTTCACGCCCTTTGCCGCTACGAGGGAATTATCCCTGCGCTCGAGTCGTCCCATGCGCTCGCTTATGCGGCGAAACTCGCGCCGACCCTTCCGAAAGAGAAGATCATTCTGGTCAACCTCTCCGGCCGTGGCGACAAAGATATGGCCACAGTAGCGCAACGATCTGGGATCACGCTATGAACCACGCACGACCTCACCGCATCGACCGCGCTTTTGCTGAGCTCGCAAAAAAGGGGCAAAAAGCGCTGATTCCCTTTGTCACTGCCGGCTTTCCCCGTCCGGAAAAGACCGTTTCCCTCATGCACGCGCTCGTTGCGGCAGGAGCCGACCTCATCGAGCTCGGCGTTCCCTTTTCCGACCCGATGGCCGACGGTCCAACGATCCAGCGCGCGAGCGAAGTGGCGCTCGCGAACGGCCAGACGTTGGCCAAGACGCTCGCGATGGTCGCCGAGTTTCGCGCCAACGACCCATCGACCCCAGTGGTGCTGATGGGCTATCTCAACCCGATCGAGGCGATGGGGTGGGCGCAGTTCGTCGCCAAGGCTGCCGAAGTCGGCGTCGACGGGGTGCTTACTGTCGATCTCCCGCCGCAAGAGGCGGAAGAGCCGGCGACACGGATGGCTGCAGCGGGTCTCGCTCCGATCTTTCTCCTCGCCCCTACCTCGTCACCCGAACGGGTGCAGGCCGCGGGGCGATTGGGGCGGGGCTACCTCTACTACGTCTCTTTGACCGGGGTGACGGGCGCCGGCCACCTCGACGTTCAAGAAGTAGCGGAGAAGCTCGCCCTGTTGCGCCAGTGGGCGTCGATGCCCATTGCGGTGGGTTTCGGGGTGAAAGACCCCGCGTCGGCCCAAGCTGTTGCGCGGGTCGCCGACGCGGTGGTCGTCGGTAGCCGTCTGATCGAAGCGATCGAAGCCGATCCAGACCATGCTGAGCGGGTCGCGGCGGCGCTCGTCGCATCGCTTCGCCAGGCGATCGACGCCGTTGCCGGTGTAGAGGAGAGGGATCAGCGATGAACTGGTTAGACAAGATCATTCCCCCGGGCATTCGCCGGGTGACTGGCAGCGCGCGCAAGAGTGTTCCCGAGGGACTGTGGACCAAATGCGAAGGGTGTGAAGCGGTGCTCTACACCGCTGACCTCGACGCCAACCTTCGCGTCTGTCCGCAATGCGGCCACCACCACCGGTTGGGTGCGCGGGCGCGGCTCGATGCGCTCTTGGACAAAGAGGGGCGGGTGGAGGTCGGGAGCGACGTTCGCCCGAGTGACCCTCTGCGATTCAAGGACAGTAAGCGCTACAGCGAGCGGCTGAAAGAGGCGCAGCGTGCCACAGGGGAACAGGATGCCCTCGTGGTGATCGCTGGGACGATTGACGGCGTTCCGGTTGTCGCCGCGGCGTTCGAATTCCAGTTTCTCGGCGGCTCGATGGGGTCGGTGGTTGGCGAGCGTTTCGTGCGGGGGGTGCGTGAGGCGATCGCCCGGGGTGCGGCATTCGTTTCGATCGCCGCGAGTGGCGGGGCGCGGATGCAGGAGGGGCTCTTCTCGCTCCTCCAGATGGCGAAGACCAACGCGGCGCTGGCGAGGCTTTCAGATGCACATCTCCCCTATCTCTCCGTCCTTACCGACCCGACGATGGGAGGGGTGTCGGCGAGTTTCGCCTTCATGGGAGATCTGGTGGTCGCGGAACCCGGGGCGCTGATCGGTTTTGCCGGGCCTCGGGTGATCGAACAGACGGTGCGGCAAAAGCTCCCGGAAGGGTTCCAGCGCGCCGAATTTCTCCTTGAGAAAGGGGCGATCGACGCGGTCGTCGACCGGCGGGAGCTGCGGAGCTGGGCATCACGGACGTTGCGGATGCTTCTCCCTCCTTCGGCGCAGGGGGTTCTTTCCGAGCCTGACGTTGGCCATTGCCCGCCGATCATCAGCACAACAAGCCAGTAGCGTCTCATGACTGAAGCGCAGCAGAACGCCGTGCCGGTTGCGCACGACGGTGATCGACCCCAAAGCGTCGAAGCGTGGTTGGCGCTTCTCGAGGCGCGGGGGGGCGAAGCGCGGATGGTGTTGGGCCTGGATCGGGTCCGCACTGTCTGGGAGCGGCTCTGGGGGGCGCGCCCCTTTCCCCATCCGGTGGTGACGGTCGCCGGAACTAACGGCAAGGGGTCGACTTGCGCCTACCTCGACGCGATCTACCGCGCTGCCCACTACCGAGTTGGGTGTTACACCTCGCCTCATTTGGTCCGCTACACCGAGCGGATCCGGATCGACGGGCGCGAAATCGACGAGCGCGCGCTCATTGCCGCCTTTGACGCGGTTGAGGCGGCGCGCGGTGCCGTGCCGCTCACCTATTTCGAATTCGGGACGCTCGCCGCACTCTGGCACTTCGCCCAATCGCCGCTCGACGTGGTGATCCTCGAAGTCGGGATGGGGGGACGGCTCGACGCCGTCAATCTCATCGACCCCGATGTCGCGATCATCACGACGGTCGATCTCGACCACCAAGAGTGGTTGGGGGGGGACCGCGAGGCGATTGGTCGTGAGAAAGCGGGCATCTTTCGCCCTCACCGTCCTGCGGTGGTGGCCGATCCCGCTCCCCCCGCAAGCGTTCTTGCTACCGCGCACACCCTTGGTGCGCCGCTCTTTTGCTTCGGCGAGGAGTTCGGCTTCGAAGAGCAAGGGACGCAATGGCGTTGGTGGTCACGAACGCACGGCCAGCGCGTCGGACTCCCTGCTCCGGCGCTCCGCGGCGCGGGGCAGTGGCACAACGCGTCGGCAGCGCTGATGACCGTTGCGCTTCTCAGCGAGCGCTTCCCCGTTGCGCAGCAGGCGGTACGGGAGGGGCTTTTGACTGCCGAGCTTCCAGGACGATTCCAGATCCTGCCGGGGCGACCCCTCGTGATCCTTGACGTCGCCCACAACCGGCAGGCGGCGGCGGCGTTGGCGGAGAATCTCACCGCACTCCGGATGCCGACACCGACGACGGCGATCTTTGGCTGCTACCGCGACAAACCGGCGGACGAGATGGTCGCACAGCTCGCTCCGCACGTCGACCGGTGGTGGCTTGTGCCTACTCCTGGGGTGCGCGGGCAGAGTGCTGAGGCGCTTGAGCCACTCGCACGCGCAGCCGGTGTCCGAAACGTCGCGATCGCTCAAGGGGTCGAAGCGGCGCTGGAACGGGCGATCCGGGAAGCGGGCCCCGATGATAAAATTATCGTTTTCGGTTCCTTCTCTCTGGTTGGACGGGCCCTTGCATGGCGCAACAGCGTGCGCTCAACGAATCGATGACCGACGGCGCAGCGCCTCCTGTGAGCGAAGCGTTGGTCCGTGCGCGCCGCCGTTTTTTTGGCACGCTATTTCTCTTCATCCTGAGTGCCCTGTTGTTGCCGTGGGTGATGGATTCCCAGCCGCCCGAAACGCTTCCCTCGCCGACGATCCGTTTGGTGACCGAGGGGCAACCCCCTGTGGTTTTGCACGGCCCACCGCCAACCCAGGTGATACCCGAATCTTCTGGAGAAGCACCTTCCGCCAATCGAGAGGAGGCGCCACTCCAAGGGGCCTCACAGGGCGACGGGCCCGCTTCTTCCCACTCCGCTCCAAAGGGGGGTGAACCGGTTGCTGCAGGAAAGCCGATGCCTTCAACCGGTTCAGAGAAGGGGGGAGGAAGGGGCGGTGAGTCGCCGGCCTCTCCATCAGCCAAATTCGCAGAGAAGGCTCCTCCAACACCTCCTCCGGCACCAACATCCCCCGCGCCCTCAGCCGCACCCACGTCACCGGTTCCCTCGCCACCGGTAGCCTCGTCACACGGCGAAGTGCCCCGCTGGTCGGTCCCGCAACTCCTTGACCGTGCCAAAGCACAGGCTGCGCTTCAGGGTTTTTTTGCGACGCAGCCGCTCACCCAGTTTTGGTATGTCCAGGCGGGCGCCTATAAAAGTGAAACGCAGGCTGCAGAGGTGGTCGCGCGACTACGTGCCGCAAAGCTCTCTGCCTACCTGATGGCGGGCGAGGGGGGATGGTATCGCGTCCGTGTCGCCCCCTTTGTCAGTAAAGATGAGGCCGATGCAGCTGCTGAAAAGGTCGCTCGGGTGATCGGCGGCAAACCTCAGGTGGGTGCTCAGCGGGTTGGACGATGAACCCGTTTGATCTCGTGGTGGTGGGCGTCGTGCTCCTGTCGGTGATTGTCGGGATTTGGCGTGGAATTGTCGCTGAGCTCCTGTCGCTTGCAGCGTGGGGCGTAGCGCTCTTTGCCGGTTGGTTGTGGGGCGAAGCGTTGGGGGAGCTCCTTTTTGCCGATGCCCTTCACGATCCCCGCCTTCGCTGGGTGGCGGGGGGGCTGCTGCTCGCGCTCGTGGTCTTTCTCGTGAGCGCATTACTTCGGGTGCTCCTCGGTGAAGTGCTCAAAATCAGCGGGCTGGCCTCATTTGACCGTTTCTTGGGGGCTTGGTTTGGTTTGGCGCGCGGGGTTGCCGTGGTCCTACTTGCGGCCCAGATTTTGCTCTGGCTCGGTGGGGGTCGGACCGAATGGTGGCAGAGCGCGAAAACCCGCCCGTGGGTTGAATCGGCTTTGACTGAAGCGCTGACGTGGTTACCGAAATCGGTGACCGAGCGAATGGAAAAAAGGGGAGTCTGAGATGTGTGGCGTCATTGGGGTTGTGGCAGAGGAGCCGGTCAACCAGATCCTCTACGATGGGCTGCTCGTTTTGCAACACCGCGGGCAAGATGCCGCCGGGATCGCCACTGGTGCCGACGGTCGCTTCTATCTTCACAAAGGGCCCGGGCTTGTTCGCGACGTCTTTCGCACCCGCAACATGCGCAGCCTCATCGGTACCTGGGGGATCGGCCACGTGCGCTACCCTACTGCGGGAGACCCCTGTGACGTCTCAGAGGCGCAACCCTTCTACGTCAATTCTCCCTTTGGGATTCTGCTCGCCCATAACGGCAACCTGACGAATGCCGAGGCGCTCAAGGCAGAGCTCTTTCGCACCGATCGGCGGCACATCAACACCAACTCCGACTCTGAGGTGATCCTCAACGTGCTCGCGCACGAGCTGCAGATGAACGCCACGGGGCTCGAGCTGACCGACGAAGCGGTTTTTGCCGCGGTTCGCGGGGTCCATCGCCGCTGCCGGGGGGCTTACGCGGTCGTTGCGATGATCGCTGGGTACGGGCTCCTCGCCTTCCGCGACCCCTTCGGCATTCGCCCGCTCGTCTTCGGTAAGCGCCAAGGAATGCGGGGGACCGAATGGATGGTCGCGTCCGAATCGGTCGCGCTCGACGTCCTCGGGTTTGAGCGGGTGCGGGATGTCGCGCCGGGTGAGGCGATCCTCTTTTCGCTCGACCGCGGAATGCGCGCTGAGCAGTGTGCCGACCGGCCGATGCTCGCGAGTTGCCTCTTTGAGTTTGTCTATCTCGCCCGCCCCGATTCGCTGCTCGACGGGGTTTCAGTCTATGACGCGAGGGTCAAGATGGGGGAGAAGCTCGCCACCCGTTTTCGGGCGCTCATGCCTCATGAGACCGTCGACGTGGTGATTCCGGTCCCCGATTCGTCGCGCCCCGCCGCGATGGAGATGGCCCACCGCCTCGGCGTTCCTTACCGCGAGGGGTTTGTCAAAAACCGCTACATCGGGCGGACCTTCATCATGCCTGGGCAGGCGGTGCGGAAAAAGTCGGTCCGGCAGAAACTCAACGTCATCGAACAGGAGTTTGCGGGCAAATCGGTCCTCATCGTCGATGATTCAATCGTCCGCGGCACCACCTCGCGCGAAATCGTCCAGATGGCGCGTGACGCGGGCGCCAAACGGGTGATTCTCGCCTCTGCTGCCCCACCGGTGCGCTACGCCAACGTCTATGGGATCGACATGCCGACGCGGAGTGAATTGATCGCGGCCTTTCGCACCGATGAGGAGATTTGCCAAGAGATCGGCGCCGACCGGATTCTCTACCAGAGCCTCGAGGATCTGAAGGCGGCCGTGCGCGAACTCAACCCCGAGATCACCCACTTTGAGGCCTCCTGTTTCGACGGCCACTACATTACCGGTGACGTCTCGCAAGAGTACCTCAACGAGGTCGAATCCCGCAGGTCACGAAGCGGTAAAGAGGAAGCTGCGACTGGGCACCAGCTGGACCTGACTCTGACCACAAGCGGTGAAGAGGGGGGTGTATGAGGGCCAAGACCATAGCGGTGCGCCAAGGGCTCGAACGGAGCCACTTTCAGGAGCACAGTGAGGCGCTCTACCTCACCTCGAGCTTTGTTTTTACTTCCGCGGCACAGGCGGCGGCGCGCTTTGCTGGTGAAGAGACGGGGTTCGTCTATTCGCGCTACGCCAACCCGACGGTAGCAACCTTCGAAAGTCGTCTCGCTGCACTCGAAGGGGGCGAAGAGGGGATTGCGACCGCTTCGGGGATGGCGGCGATCCTTGCCGTGGTGATGACCTTTTGTCAGGCAGGCGATCGGATCGTTGCCGGGCGGGGGCTCTTTGGCGCGACCCAGCAGCTCTTCTCCCAGATTCTCTCCCGCTTTGGGGTGACCACCGAGTGGGTTGATCTCACCGATCTTGCCGCGGCTGAACGGGTGATTGCGGCAACCCGTCCGCGTCTGGTCTATTGCGAGAGCCCCACCAATCCCCTCACCGAAGTGATCGACCTCAATGCCGTCGCGCAGTTGAGCCACGCTGTCGGGGCGCTCTTTGTCGTCGACAACTGCTTCTGTACCCCGATCCTGCAACAGCCCTTGGCGTTCGGGGCCGATCTCGTCGTCCATTCGGCGACGAAATACCTCGACGGTCATGGGCGGGTGTTGGGGGGGGCGGTGGTGACCCGTCGTGATTTAGCTGAGCCGTTGGTTCGCTTCCTGCGCACTGCTGGCCCGTCCCTTTCGCCCTTCAACGCATGGGTTCTGACGAAAGGGTTAGAGACGTTGCCGATTCGCATGGCGGCCCATTGCGACCATGCGATGCAGGTGGCCGAGTTTCTGGCGAACCATCCGCGCGTCGCCCGTGTTTTCTATCCCGGGTTGCCGAGCCACCCGCACCATCTGTTGGCCAAACGGCAGCAGCGGGGGTTTGGCGGGATTGTCGCGTTCGAGATTGCCGGTGGCCGAGAGGCTGCGTGGGGTGTGATCGATCGGGTGCGGCTCTTCTCGATCACCGCGAATCTCGGGGATGCGAAAAGCACGATCACCCATCCGGCGTCGACAACCCACGGGCGGGTTGCCCCCGAGGTTCGGGCCGCGATGGGAATCACCGAGGGGCTCATTCGCCTCTCGGTGGGACTCGAAGACCCGGAGGATCTCATCGCCGACCTCGATCAGGCGCTCGCGGCGCGGTGAAACCCTTCCCGGTCGAGGCGGGCGACCGCTCTCCCCCCATCTTCGCGCCACTCGGCAAGAACCCAACGCATCTGGGGCTTATCCTGACCGCGCAACCGGTAGGTGAATTGCTTCGGCTGATGGGTGTGACCATGGATGAGGTGGGCAGAGGGGTAACGGGTCAGCAACGCTTCGACCGCCTCGTTACTGACATCTTCCGGGTAGTCGCGCCGCGCGCGGCTTGCTGCACGCAGCTTCTGGGCAAATTCGAGCCGCACATCGAGCGGTTGGGCGAGGAACGCCTTTTGCCAGTGGGGAGAACGTGACTGCGCCCGCCACGCGAGATAGTCCGGTTCCTGCCAACAGAGGGCGTCGCCGTGGGTGAGGAGATACCGCTCTTTGCCAATCACAACGCCTGCAAGAGGAGGGAGGCGACGCCACCCCAGACGGCGGGCGAGTTGGCGACCAGCGAGAAAGTCGCGGTTTCCTGCTTGAAAAAGAATCAGGCGCTTTTCTGACTGAGTAGCGAAAGTAGCCCAAAGCGAGGCGAACGGGGCAGGGGACCAGTCATCCCCGATCCAGTAATCGAAAAGATCGCCGAGAATCGCGACCGGCTCCCCAATGGGGAGCGATGCGAGCCACTCCTCAAACCGTTTTTGCCGCTCCGTCACCGTAAAGGGGTCAAGGTGAAGGTCTGAGACCAGCCAGAGCGACGGGAGCGTCAGCCAGAGGCGGCAGACGAGTTTCGGCGGGCGCATCGCTTTGTTGAGCCTTACTCCTCGTCAGCGCGCTCTGAGGGGCTCGCCGTGAAGAACTCCCGGACGCGGTCGAGCCAACTCTTGCTCTTCGGTTGCTGTTTTTCGTGGTGTTCGCGGCCAATCGCCTCAAATTCCCGCAGAAGCTCCTTTTGTCGCTCGGTGAGGTTCACCGGCGTTTCGACGACGACATGACAGTAGAGGTCACCGTAGCCGTGGTGACGGACGTTCCTGATCCCCTTGCCGCGGAGGCGGAAAACTTGTCCGGTCTGGGTTTCTGGCGGAATTCTCAGACGGGCAGAGCCGTCGAGTGTCGGAATCTCGATCTCGCCGCCGAGCGCAGCGGTGACGATGGAAATGGGCATTTCGCAATGGAGATCGTCGCCGTCACGCTGGAAAATGGGGTGGGGCTTGACATGGATCTCGACATAGAGATCGCCCGGTGGCCCTCCGTTGATCCCCGGCTCGCCGTAACCACTTTGCCGCAACCGCATCCCGGAATCGATCCCTGCGGGGATTTTAACCTCGAGGGTTTTGTGGCGGCGAATCCGACCCGCACCGCGGCACTCGGGGCAGGGGTCGGTGATGATCGTTCCCGCGCCGTGGCAGTCGGGGCAGGTCTGTTGGATCGAAAAGAAACCCTGCTGCATTCGGACCTGACCTGCGCCCCCGCAGGTGGGGCAGGTGCGGGGCTGTGTTCCCGGTTTGGCACCGCTGCCGTGGCAGGTGGGACAGGCTTCATAGGTGGGAATGCGAATCGTTTTGCTCGCACCGTGCGCCGCCTCTTCCAGGGTGATCTCGAGGTGGTAGCGCAGATCGGCCCCGCGATAGACCTGGGTACGGCTGCGGCGTGTGCTGCCGCTGCCAAAAAGGTCTTCAAAAATATCGCCAAAAGCACTGGAGAAGTCGTCAAAACCGCGCGGACGAGCTTGTGCCGCCGCAGCGCTCGGGTCAACGCCCGCCATGCCGTAGCGATCGTAGGCCGCGCGCTTCTTCTCGTCGGAGAGGATGTCGTAGGCGCGTTGGATCTCTTTGAACTTCTCTTCCGCTTCCTTATTGTCGGGATTGCGGTCGGGGTGGTATTTCATCGCGAGCCGGCGGTACGCCTTTTTGATCTCCGCGGCCGACGCGTCGCGCGATACTTCCAGAACGGCGTAGAGGTCGATCTCGGTCATGGGCTATCCATCACAGAAAAGGCAAAAGAAACCGCCACCGGCTCCGGTGACGGCTTCGTGCAGAAGGGCGCAAGGGTGAGGCGCGTCACGACTTCCTGTCGTTCTTCACCTCGGTGAATTCGGCGTCGACCACGTCGGCGTCTTGGGCGGCCGTAGCGGAGCCGGTGGCGCCCGTAGTCGTGCTGCTTGCGCTTTGCGCTTTTTGCATCACTTCGGCACTCACGCGCGCGAGTTTCTCCATCGCCGCTTCAATCGCCGCTTTGTCTTCACCTTTCGACGCGCGTTCTGCCTCTTCGATCGCCGCGTCAACTTGGGCTTTGTCGGCGGCAGCCACCTTGTCACTCACTTCACCCAGCGACTTCTTCACCGAGTGGATGAGCGCGTCGCACTGGTTCCGCGCTTCCACCAGCTCGCGCATCCGGCGGTCCTCGGCGGCGTGGAGCTCGGCGTCGCGGATCATCTGCTGGATCTGCTCTTCGGTGAGCCCAGAGTTCGCCTTGATCGTGATCTTGTTCTCTTTACCGGTATCCTTGTCTTTCGCCGAAACGTGCAAGATGCCGTTCGCGTCGATGTCAAAGGTCACCTCGATCTGCGGCACGCCGCGCGGCGCAGGACGGATCCCTTCCAGGTTGAATTCACCAAGGAGTTTATTGTCGCGCGCCATTTCGCGCTCCCCTTGGAAGACCCGGATCGTGACCGCGGTTTGGTTGTCGTCAGCCGTAGAGAAGATCTGCGTCGCCTTCGTCGGGATCGTCGTGTTTTTCTGGATGAGCTTGGTCATCACGCCGCCGAGCGTCTCGATCCCGAGTGAAAGGGGCGTGACGTCGAGGAGCAGCACATCCTTCACTTCCCCTTGCAAGACCCCCGCCTGGATCGCCGCACCGATCGCAACCGCCTCGTCGGGGTTGACATCTTTACGCGGCTCTTTGCCGAAGAACTCCTTGACCTTCTCTTGCACCTTCGGCATCCGGGTTTGGCCGCCGACCAGGATCACCTCGTCGATATCCTTGATGGTCAGACCCGCGTCCTTGAGCGCGATGCGGCACGGTTCGATCGTCCGTTCAATGAGGTCTTCGACGAGCGATTCGAACTTCGCCCGGGTGATCCGCATCGCCAGGTGTTTCGGGCCCGACGCATCCGCGGTGATGTAGGGGAGGTTCACCTCAGTCTGCTGGCTCGAGGAGAGTTCGATCTTCGCCTTTTCCGCCGCCTCTTTCAGCCGCTGCATCGCCAAGGGATCTTTCTTGAGATCCACCCCTTGCTCTTTTTGGAATTCAGCGACGATGTAGTCGATCAACCGGTTGTCGAAGTCTTCGCCGCCGAGGAAGGTGTCGCCATTGGTCGCAAGGACCTCAAATTGGTGTTCACCATCGACCTCCGCGATTTCGATGATCGAGATGTCGAAGGTACCCCCGCCGAGGTCGTAGACCGCGATCTTGCTGTCGCCCGGCTTTTTGTCGAGACCATAGGCGAGCGCGGCTGCAGTCGGCTCGTTGATGATCCGCTTCACCTCAAGCCCCGCGATCCGACCAGCGTCTTTGGTCGCCTGGCGTTGCGCGTCGTTGAAGTAGGCCGGAACGGTGATCACCGCTTCGGTCACCTCTTCGCCGAGGTAGTCTTCGGCGGTCTTTTTCATTTTGCGCAGCACCTCGGCCGAAATCTGCTGCGGCGAGAGCTTTTTCCCCGTAGAGGTTTCCACCCACGCGTCACCATTGTCGGCGCGGATGATCTTGTACGGCATCAGCTTGATGTCTTTTTGCACTTCAGGGTCTTCGAAGCGACGACCGATCAGCCGCTTGATCGCGTAGAAGGTGTTGGCCGCATTGGTCACGGCTTGCCGTTTTGCCGGCGCTCCAACAAGGATTTCACCGTCAGCGGTGTACGCGACGACCGACGGCGTCGTGCGTGCCCCTTCCGAGTTTTCGATCACGCGCGGCTTGCCATTCTCCATCACCGCAACGCAGCTGTTGGTGGTTCCCAAATCGATACCGATGATTTTGCCCATTGTTGACTCCTATAACGTTTCTGTGTTGGAACTGTTGTTCATTATGCGGGCTGCCCCGCGCACTTTCAAGAGGCGCTCTTCGCTTTCGTGACCATTACGAGCGCGGGACGGAGAACGCGATCGTGGATGAGATACCCTTTTTGCAGGACTTGCGCCACCTGGTTGGGTTCGCCCTCCATTTCGATCATGCCGATCGCTTGGTGACGGTTAGGGTCAAACTTGCTTCCGTGCGGGTTCTCCTCCTGGATACCAAACTGCGCGAGTGCCGTTGTCAGTTGTTTCAACGTGAGTTCAACCCCTTCGCGCAGATTCTCCACCGTCTGATTCTCCGTGGCAAGAGCCGCTTCCAGACTGTCTTTCACCGGCAGGAGCGCCGCAGCAAATTTATCGACGGCGTAGCGCCGCGCTTTGGCGATCTCCTCTTCCGCGCGCCGCCGGGCGTTTTCCGCTTCCGCCTTGGCCCGCAGCCACGCGTCGTAGTGCTCGGCAGCCTTCAATTCAGCCTGGCGAAGAAGCTCTTGCAAGTCGGGAACCGAATCGACAGCCCCCTCCTTTGCCTCTGCCTCTTCAGCCAAGTGGGCCGTGGTCACGGTCTTGGCCCCCGTTTGCACCGGTTCATTCTGCGCGGCAGAGGATGCTTGGGTTTTGCTCTGTTGCTGAGTCATAAAGCGTTGCTCCCATTCTCGTGGTTCAATTGTAATGAAATAGGGGCCGTCGCGACCGCTTTCAAGGGGGGCTGGTCAGACGTGAAGACCGGGGTGCGAAAGGGTCGAGATCGCCTCGACGATCACCTCTTGGTGGCGGAGAAACGGGGCGTGTGCGGCTTGGGGAAGCGCGAGCAACTGGCCGTGTGGTACGGCGTCGGCAATCGCGCGGCCGGCGGCGCAGGGGATGAGGGGATCGGCCTCTCCATGGATCACCAGCACCGGCTGGGTAAGGGTAGGCAACAGCGGACGAAGGTCGACGGTGGCGAGCCACTCGAGTCCTGCGAGCAACACCGGGAGTTCTGGCGCGGGATCCACCAAGGAGAGGAGCTGCGCGGTGAGCGTTTTGTGGTCCGGTTCCCCGCGAAGAAACCCGCCGATGAAGCGCGGCAGCATCGCTGGTTCGTCGGCGGCGATTGCCGTACGGAATTCGGCGAGTGCTTCGGGGGTCAGACCATGGGGCCAGCCGGGGCGGGTGACGAAGGAGGGGGTGGCGCTGATCACGACCGCCCCGGCGACCTTCTGCGGGGCTTGTGCGGCAGCGGCAAGGGCGAACATCCCTCCCAGCGACCAGCCCACAACCACCGCCCCCTCAGGGAGCGAGGTGACGAGCCGGTCGACCGCTTCGGCAAAGTCGGTGGTGAAGGGTGTTTCGCGGTAGCCAGGGAGATCGTACCAGCTTGCGTTGAGCGCATCGGCAAGCGCCGTGAGCGGCCCTCGCCCCAACCGCCACCCTGGGATGAGGACAACCGGGTTCGTCATCGCAGGCTTCCTTGGATCCAGGTGAGGAGCCGTTGCGCATCCATCGCACCGCTTGTCCGCGTCACCTCGCGACCGCCGCGGAAGAGCGCGATTGTTGGGATGCTGCGAATCGCGTATTGCGCGGCCAAATCGGGGTTCACTTCGGTATCGACTTTGACGAAGTGGATGTTCGGTGCCCGCTTGGCCGCCTCAGCAAAGTGGGGCGCCATCATCCGGCAAGGACCGCACCAGGGGGCCCAGAAGTCGACGACGACAGGAATCGACGGCTGAAGGACATGCCGGCCAAACCAGGCCGAATCGACCTCGATCGGTCTTCCCGGAAAAAGCGCACTCTTACACTTCCCGCAGACGGGGTTGTCGCCCAGGCGCTCTGCTGGGACGCGGTTCAACGCGTGGCATTGCGGGCAAGGGATCATCAGCGGTTCCATTTCGTTCTCTCCTTCTACAACCAAAGGTCTTTGTCGCCCCTTTTCCAGCGGCGACGCTCGATGCGCCAACGCACCGTCCAATCACTATGGGGGTCAGAGAGTGCAATAGCAATAATCCCGGTCAGAATGCTGTAGAGAAGCGCCCCCCAGAATGCCGCCCAGAAGTCGGCCACGACCACCCCGGGGACGATTCCGGTGGCAGCCCAAAAAAGGAGCGCGTTGATCACCAGGGCAAAAAAACCGAGCGTGAATACGGTTGCCGGCAACGTGAGGAGGAGAAGGAGTGGTTTGATCGACCAGTTGATGATGCCCAAAACCAGCGCAGTCAGCAGTGCTGCGCCGTAACCGGTCACGGTGATCCCGTCGACCCATTCGGCAACGACCAGGAGGGCAACGGCGTTCAACAGCCAATGAAGCGCGAGGCGAAGCCAAGGGGGAAGAATCATGAGCGAGCGTACTCCGGACGTGTGACCATCGGCCAGCCGTGGAGATGGTCAGAGAGGATTGCGGCAAAATCTCTGACCCATTCGGGGTTGTCGTTGAGGCACGGGATATAGGTGAAGTGCTCGCCGCCAGCGGCAAGGAACGCTTCACGGCATTCGATCCCGATCTCTTCGAGGGTCTCGAGACAATCGGCGACAAACCCGGGACAGACCACAGCAACCCGTTTGACACCGGAACGGGCGAGCTCCTCGAGCCGCTCCTGAGTGTACGGTTGCAGCCACTCGGCCGGGCCAAAGCGCGATTGAAAGGTGACCTGCCACCGCTCACGGGGTAGCCCCAACGCCTCCGCGATAAGGCGCGCGCTCTTCTGACACTCACAGTGGTAGGGGTCGCCGGCAAAGAGGGTCTTTTTGGGCATCCCATGGAAACTAAAGAGGAGCTGCTCCGGCTCACCGCTTACCTCCCAAGCACGGCGAATCGTCGCGGCGACGCGCCCGACCCAAAGCGGATGGTCGTGCCAGTTGCGTATGAAACGGAGCTCGGGAAGATCACGCCACTTCTGCAGGGTCGCTACGACGGCGTCGAAGACCGACGCCGTGGTGCTTGCGCAGTATTGGGGGTAGAGCGGTACGACGAGGAGCCGCCGCACCCCTTCCTCTTGCAGTGCTGCCAAAACCTCCCGAACGTTGGGGTTACCGTAGCGCATCGCCCAGCGCACCAGCGGGCCCTGCTCGCCCCAGTGGTGCGCGAGGGCTTCGGCCAGGCGTTTTGTCGCCACCGTGAGCGGTGAGCCCTCCGCGGTCCAGATTTTGGCGTATTTGGCTGCGCTCGCCTTCGGGCGCCGGGGGAGAATCGCCAGCTCCAGAATCGGGCGCCACAGCCAAGAGGGGAGTTCGATGACCCGCCGGTCGGTGAGGAACTCGCGGAGGTAGCGGCGCGTCGCTGCGGGGGTCGGGGCGTCGGGGGAGCCGAGGTTGACGAGAAGAACCGCCGTGGTGTACTTCAATTGCTCATGGAACGCACGACATTGGGTTTCGTTGGCCAACTCAGAGGCGGGTGGCCGGTTCATCGTTGCAGCTCCTCGTACTGGCTGAGCGCCTGGGTCAAGAGTTTTGCGGTGATATCGACGATCGGAATGACGCGGTCATAAGCCATCCGCGTCGGGCCGATCACACCGATCGAACCGACAATCCGCCCCTGGACAGAGTAGTTTGCCGCAATCAACGAACACTCTTCGAGCTCAGTAATCCCCGACTCAGCTCCGATGTAGATCTGCACCCCCTTCGCGTGCGCTGCCTGCTCCAGCAACCGCAGGAGCGCCGTCCGCTGTTCAAAAAGGGCGAAGAGCTCGCGCAGCCGCTCCATGTTGCTCGCGAATTCACCCACCTCCAGAAGCCGGTTTTCGCCAGAGACGACGTAAGGATCATCCTCGGGAAGGGGGACGGTGAGGGCGAGCTTCATCAACTCGGAGATGCTCTCGCGCATCCGGTTGAGCTCCTTGGCCAACGCTTCGCGCATCTCCTCCAGGGTCTTACCGGCGAATTGGGCCGTGAGGTAGTTGCTCGCTTCAACGAGTTCCGAAGCCGAGAGCGCGCGCGGCGCAGTGAGCAGCCGATTCAACACCTCACCGCTTTCGGTGACGAGAATAAGCAACATCCGGTTACCGGAGAGGGGAACGAATTCGATATGGCGAAGTCGTTCCGCTTCCCGTTTAGGGGCCATCACGATGCCGGCAAATTGGGTGAGCTCGGCAAGGAGTTGCGATGCGCGACGAATCAGTTGTTGCGGCTGGTCAGGCGTGAGCTCTTGGCGAAGATCGGCGATCAACCGCTGATCGAGCTGCTGAATCGAGATGAGCTTGTCGAGGTAGAAACGGTAGCCTGCTGCTGTTGGGGCACGACCAGCCGACGTGTGGGGGCTCATCACCAGGCCCAGCTCCTCGAGGTCGCTCATGATGTTGCGAACGGTGGCGGGGGAGAGGGTCAAGCCACTGGCGCGCGAGAGCGTCCTTGAGCCGATCGGCTGCCCTTCGGCGATATAGCGCTCCACGAGCGTTTTGAGGAGAATACGACTCCGTTCGTCCAGCATGGCGTGTCAAGGTCACTGTAACTCAGCCATCTTACCACCAGCGCAGCTTTTCGCTACAATGGGGTCATGGGCTTGCATTTTCAATCGATTGGACTTGCGGGAAAAGTTCGCTACCCTGAGGCACGCGCTGCGCTCGAGGCGATTGCCGAATGGCTCGCGCAAATCGGCTGTTCGGTGGTGATCGAATCGTCGAGCCTGGCGCACGATGACGAGACCGCTTCCCGCTGGCCGACAGCCCCTTTTTCGCGCTTGGCGCAAATGGTGGACTTGGCGGTGATTCTTGGCGGGGATGGGACGATGCTCAATGCTGCTCGCCAGCTGGTCGAACATGATGTCCCGCTCGTTGGGGTCAATCTCGGGCGCGTAGGGTTTCTCACCGATATTGCCCGTGCGGATGCGATTCCCCAGCTCGAACGGATTCTCAACGGGGAGTACCGTGAAGAGCGTCGTTCACTTCTTTCCGGACGGATCGTTCGGCATGGGGGCGTCATTGCCGCAAGCCACGCGCTGAACGATATCGTGATGAACAAGGGGGACTTGGGCCGGATGATCGAGTTCGAGTTGCGGATCGATGGCCAGATGGTCTACACGCAACGTTCGGACGGAATGATTATCGCCACTCCAACCGGCTCCACTGCCTACGCGTTGTCGGCGAATGGTCCGATTCTTCACCCGCAGGTCGCAGGGATCGCGCTCGTGCCGCTCTGCCCCCACGCTTTGACCGCGCGGCCGATTACGATTCCCGATCAGGTAGAGATCACCTTGTCGCTGCTGCCCGGCCATGTGGCTGACGTCCATTTCGACGGACAAGGGCGCGTCGAGATGTTGCCGTGCGATGTGTTACAGGTGCGGCGTGCCGCGCATGAGGCCCGCTTTCTTCATCCGCTCGATTACGACTACTTCGCGATGTTGCGCGAAAAGCTCCATTGGAGCGCCTCGCCACGGTGATCCGCGATGATTCGACGGCTTGAAATCCGCGATTTTGTCCTCATCGACCACCTCGATCTCGTATTCGCTCCAGGCTTTGGGGCGCTTACTGGGGAGACTGGCGCGGGGAAGTCGATACTGCTCGATGCGCTCTCCTTTGTCCTCGGCGCACGCGCCGACTCCCATTGGGTCCGTTCGGGGGCTACCAAGGCTGAGGTGGTTCTGGAGTGTGACTGGCCAGAGAATCCTGAAGCGAAGGAGCTCCTCCTCGAGTGGGCGATCGAGCACGACAGCGAGGAGCCGCTCCTCATTCGCCGAACCATGGACGCCAACGGCCGCTCGCGCGCCTGGATTCAGGGGGTTGCGGTGACGCAGAGTCAACTGCGCGCGCTCGGGGGGTGGATCGCCGACATTCATGGACAACACGCCCACCACGCCCTGTTGCAGCCTGAGACCCAGCGGCGGCTCCTCGATCGTTTTGCCGACGCGGGGCAAGAGTGTAGCGCGGTTGCTGCCGCTTGGCAGAGGTGGCAAAACGCCAAACGTGCGCTCGACGAAGCGGTCGCTGCCGAGGGGCGGCTTGCAGAGGAGCGGGAGCGACTCAGCTGGTGGCTCGAAGAGTGGCAGCCGGTCGCATTCACGTTGTCGGCTTGGCGCGAGTGGGAGGCCGAATATCGCCGGCTCAGTCACACCGCGGAGATCAAAGAGCAGGTGGCATCCGCCTTTTCCGCGCTCGACAGTGACCCCGAGGGAGCGCTCACCGCGGTCTATCGCGCGATCCGCTCGTTACGCACGGTCGAAGCGTTTGAGCAAGAGCTCGCGGAGCCCCTCACGCTGCTTGATGCTGCGGCTGCGGAACTCGAAGAGGCTGCTGCGGCCCTCAAACGGCAGCTCGTTCGCCTGGAGGAGGATCCAGAAGCGTTGGCGGCGCTTGCGGCTCGGATCGCTGCGGTTCATGATCTTGCACGCAAGCACCGAGTCGCACCCGAGGCACTGCCGGCGCTTGCAGCCGAGTGGGCCGAGCGGTTGAAAAGGCTCGAAGCGGCGGCCGACATCGATCAGCTCTCAGCTGCTGAGCGCAAAGCCCAACAACACTACCAGGAGGCAGCCGCGCGGCTCACCGTCAAGCGGCAACGGGCTGCGCGCCGCTTACAGGAG
Source organism: Hydrogenophilus islandicus (assembly GCF_054657095.1). Taxonomy (NCBI): domain Bacteria; kingdom Pseudomonadati; phylum Pseudomonadota; class Hydrogenophilia; order Hydrogenophilales; family Hydrogenophilaceae; genus Hydrogenophilus; species Hydrogenophilus islandicus. The sequence goes on from NZ_BAAHXE010000002.1 coordinate 105,710, forward strand.
GAGGTGGTCGCGCTCTTGAGGTCCCTTGCCATGCCCCACGCCCTTTTTGCCGTAGCGCTCGAGCCGGTGGCACCAGGGCCATTTGGAGTTGAGCGGATCGTCTTCACCTTCACCGCAAACCCAGGTCAAGCGCCTGCCCCGTTGGCTGCAGTCGCCTCAGGGGGGGAGCTCGCGCGTATTGGTCTGGCGATCCAGGTGGCGTCGACCGGAGCTGAGGAGATTCCGACTGTCGTTTTTGACGAGGTCGATGTCGGCATCGGCGGGAGTGTCGCGGCGGTTGTGGGTCGTCTGATGCAGCGTCTCGGCACTTGGCGGCAAGTGCTCGCAGTCACGCACCAGCCACAGGTCGCCGCTTGCGCCGACTGGCAATGGCGGGTCACCAAAGAGAGCAGAACGGAAGGGGTGGTGACGCGGGTCGAAGCGTTGGGGGAAGCAGAAAGGGTGAGCGAATTGGCGCGGATGGTCGCTGGCGAAACGATCGACGAGGCGGCGCTTGCGCACGCCCGGTCGCTCCTTGCGATGCGCGAGCGAACGCAAGCGTAGCGCGGTTTCGCTACCCCTTGCGGTAGGGGCATTGCGCGCCCTGAAGGCAGTGGCCGTAGAGGGCCAGCGCATGATCTTCCAATGAAAAGCCGAGCTTCGCTGCTACGCTCTTTTGCCGCTTTTCGATCTCTTCGTCGTGGAATTCGACGATGCGGCCGCAGTCGAGGCAGACGAGGTGGTCATGATGGCGGTTTTCGGCCAGTTCGAAAACCGCCTTGGTCCCGTCGAAATGGTGCTTGATCAGCACCCCGGCCTGCTCGAATTGGGTGAGCACCCGGTAGACAGTCGCCAAGCCAATTTCGACACCTTGTTCGAGGAGCTCGCGGTAGACCTCATCGGCGCTCAAATGGCGCGCCCCTTCGCGGTTGAAAAGTTCGAGGATCTTCAACCGGGGATAGGTGGCTTTCAGCCCCTTTTCGCGCAGATCGATTTCAGAATGGGCGTTCATCAGAGGGCTCTCGATGACAAAAAGAATCGTTTCGATTATACGCTACCCGCGCAGTCAACGCGCCGTCAGCCATGCTATAGTTTCACATCGGGAAGGGCTTACGAGGAAACGATGAGTCGCAGGGATGGTTGGCTACGGGCGCAACGTCTCAGTCGAAGTGTCGCTGGGGTTGCGGGCGCGGCAATCGCGTTATCGGGTTGTGCGGTAGAGCAGGGGGGCGCTTTTGATCGCGTTGCGGCGATCGCTTCTCCCTATTCCGCGCCGGTGCGGCAGGGCAACTGGGTCGAGCCGGAGGCGGTCGCGAAGCTGCGTAAAGGAATGAGTCAAGAGGAGGTGCGGCTGTTGTTGGGCTCACCGCTCCTCGTCGACCCCTTTCGCAACAACCGCTGGGACTACCTCTATCGCTTTGACGACAAGCGGGGGCATGTGGAAATACGCCGTCTCACCCTTTTCTTTGCGAACGGGGCGTTGAGCGAAGTGGCCGGCGACGTCGTGGCCGCTCAAGAGAAAAGAGCGGATGATGCTGGGAATCCCGCACCGCGCCTGCAGACGATCGAGATTCCCGCAGCCCCAAGCCAATAAGGGGCACAGAGTGCCACTCAAGAGGAAAAGGAAAAGAGGATGAGCGCAGTGAAGGTTGCCGTGGCGGGTGCCAGTGGTCGGATGGGGCGAATGGTGATCGAAGCGGCGCTCGCGCCCGACTCAGGGGTCGTGCTCGCGTCGGCGTTTGATCGTCCTGGGACCTCGGCCATCGGGCAGGATGCTGGCCAGTTTCTGGGCAAAGAGACCGGGGTGATCATTACCGACGATCTTGCGGCGGCACTTTTCTCCGCCGATTGCGTGATCGATTTTACCCGTCCCGATGGGACGTTGGCGATACTGGACGAGGCGGTGCGCCAGAAGCGCGCGGTGGTTATCGGCACCACCGGATTTGATGCCGAGGGGCGCAACCAGATTCACCGTGCGGCCCAATCGATTCCCATCGTCTTTGCGCCCAATATGGCCGTCGGGGTCAATGCCGTCTTTCAGCTCCTTGCGGTTGCGGCAAAGCTCCTGCAGGGCTACGACGTCGAAGTGATCGAAGCGCACCATCGCCACAAGGTCGATGCCCCTTCGGGAACGGCGCTGGAGATGGGGCGGATCGTTGCCGAGGCGCTCGGCTGGTCGCTCGAGGAGGTGGCTGTCTTTGGCCGGGAGGGGCATACGGGCGAACGGCCGCGGCAGCAGATCGGCTTCTCGACGATTCGTGCCGGGGAGATCATCGGCGACCACACCGTGCTCTTTGCGGCGCAAGGGGAGCGGATCGAGATCACCCACCGCTCGCAAAGCCGAATGCCCTACGCCGCTGGCGCCATTCGTGCGGCGCGCTTTGTTGCCGGAAAAGCTCCTGGGCTCTACTCGATGAAAGAGGTCCTGGGAATTTAGACCGCGGCTATTTCTGGTAGAATTCTGGGCAAGATGATCTAGAAAACAACGGGATGCGGCTGCGCTTCCCGTTTTTTTACGTGAGGAACAATCGTGTATACCCAAGCTGTCTTGGCTCTTGCCGACGGAACGGTCTTCTCCGGTATCGGAATCGGTGCCGAAGGACTGACTGTAGGCGAAGTGGTCTTTAACACCTCGATCACCGGTTATCAGGAGATCCTCACCGATCCGAGTTACTGCCGGCAGATCGTGACGCTCACCTATCCCCATATCGGTAACGTTGGAACCAACCCAGAAGATTTTGAGAGCGATCGCGTCTATGCGGCCGGATTGGTGATCCGCGATCTCTCCCGTGCCGTGAGTAACTTTCGCGCCACCGAGTCGCTCCCCGAATACCTCAAGCGCCATGGCGTGGTGGCGATCGCCGAGATCGATACGCGCGAACTGACCCGCCGTTTGCGTGACCAAGGGGCACAGGCCGGAGCGATTCTCGCTGCCCCGGCGGGTCAAGAGCCCGACGTTGCCGCGGCGCTCGCTGCAGCGCGCTCGTTTCCGGGGCTCGCCGGAATGGATCTTGCCCAAGCGGTGACCCGCCAATCGGTTGCCGTCTGGGACGAAGGGGCGTGGGAACTGGGGAAGGGCTACCCGCGAGTCGCGGAGACGCGCCGGCACGTCGTCGTCTACGACTTCGGTGTCAAGCGCAACATCCTGCGTCTCCTCGCTTCGCGCGGCTGCCGCGTCACCGTCGTTCCCGCCCAGACTCCTTTCACGGAGGTCCAGGCGCTTCAGCCCGACGGCATCCTCCTCTCCAACGGCCCAGGTGACCCCGAACCGTGCCACTACGCAATCACCGCGGCGCAACAGGCGATGGCCCATCGGATTCCCCTTTTTGGCATCTGCCTTGGCCACCAGATTCTCGGGCTTGCTTCGGGCGCGCGCACCGTCAAAATGAAGTTTGGTCACCACGGCGCGAACCATCCGGTCAAAGAGCTGACGACTGGGCGGGTCTATATCACCAGCCAAAACCACGGTTTCGCCGTCGACGCCGACTCGCTCCCCAGTCACTGCCGTATCACCCACATTTCGCTCTTTGACGGCAGCGTCCAGGGAATCGAGCGGACCGATCTGCCGGCTTTTGGCTTTCAGGGGCACCCCGAGGCGAGCCCCGGCCCCCACGATATCGCCGATCTCTTTGACCGCTTCGTTGCGCTGATCGACGCGCATCGTCCGGCGTAACTTCAAGCGTTACCAAGGAAAACCGCTCATGCCGAAACGCACAGACATCGAATCGATCCTGATCATTGGCGCAGGCCCCATCATCATCGGGCAGGCGTGCGAGTTCGACTATTCCGGTGCCCAAGCGTGTAAAGCGCTGCGTGAGGAGGGGTATCGCGTCATTCTCGTGAACTCCAACCCTGCGACGATTATGACTGACCCCGAGATGGCCGACGTCACCTACATCGAGCCGATCACACCGGCGGTCGTCGAACGGATCATCGCCAAAGAGCGGCCCGATGCGCTCCTGCCGACGATGGGGGGGCAGACCGCGCTCAACACGGCGTTGGAGCTCGCACGCGCAGGGGTTCTCGCTCGCTACCAGGTCGAACTCATTGGCGCAAACGAGGCAGCGATCACCAAAGCGGAAGATCGCCAGCTCTTCAAAGAGGCAATGACCCGGATTGGCCTCGAGTCGGCGCGCTCCGGCATCGCTCACAGCATGGAAGAGGCGCTCGCCGTCCAAGCCGAGATCGGTTTTCCGGTGATCATCCGCCCGTCATTCACCCTCGGCGGAACGGGAGGGGGGATCGCCTACAACATGGAGGAGTTTGTCGAGATCTGTAAGCGGGGGCTCGATTTGAGCCCGGTCCATGAGCTTTTGATCGAAGAGTCGTTGATCGGTTGGAAAGAGTTCGAGATGGAGGTGGTGCGGGATCGCAACGACAACTGCATCATCGTCTGCTCGATCGAAAACCTCGACCCGATGGGGGTGCACACCGGGGATTCGATCACGGTGGCCCCGGCGCAGACGCTTACCGACAAAGAGTACCAGCGGATGCGCGACGCGTCGATTGCCGTTTTGCGCGAAATCGGCGTCGATACGGGCGGCTCCAACGTCCAGTTTGCGATCAACCCGAAAGATGGGCGGATGATCGTGATTGAGATGAATCCGCGCGTCTCCCGCTCCTCAGCCCTTGCCTCGAAAGCGACCGGTTTTCCGATCGCGAAAATCGCCGCGAAACTCGCGGTGGGCTACACGCTCGATGAACTGCGCAACGACATTACGGGCGGCGTGATCCCGGCGTCGTTCGAGCCCACCATCGACTATGTGGTGACGAAGGTGCCGCGCTTTGCTTTCGAGAAATTCCCGCAGGCGAATGACCGACTGACGACGCAGATGAAGTCGGTCGGCGAGGTGATGGCGATCGGCCGCACCTTCCAGGAGTCGATCCAGAAGGCGTTGCGCGGCCTCGAGGTGAGCTCTTACGGCTTTGACGAGGTGGAGTGTACGCTCGAAGAGCTCGAACATGAGCTCGCCAATCCGGGGCCGCAGCGGATCTGGTATCTTGCTCAAGCGTTTCGTGAGGGGATGAGCGTTGAACGCGTCCATCAACTCAGCAAAATTGACCCCTGGTTCCTGGTTCAGATCGAAGAGCTGGTTCAGATCGAACAACAGCTCAAAGGGCGGTCGCTGAAAGGGATCGAGGCCGAGGCGATGCGCGCGTTGAAGCGTAAGGGCTTTTCTGACCGGCGGCTCGCGAAGCTCCTCAACACTTCTGAGGAGGCGGTGCGGCTCCATCGTCACGCGCTCGGAGTGCGGCCGGTCTATAAGCGCGTCGACACCTGCGCCGCCGAATTTGCTACCCCCACCGCCTACCTCTACTCGACCTACGAGCCTTACTGCGAGGCCGAGCCGACTGATCGGCGCAAGATCATGATTCTGGGCGGTGGTCCCAACCGGATCGGCCAGGGGATCGAATTCGACTACTGCTGCGTCCACGCCGCGTTGGCGCTCAGAGCGGACGGTTTCGAGACGATCATGGTGAACTGTAACCCGGAGACTGTCTCGACCGACTACGACACTTCTGATCGCCTCTACTTCGAACCAATCACCCTCGAGGATATTCTCGAGATCTGCCACGTCGAGAAACCCGAAGGGGTGATCGTCCAATTTGGCGGTCAGACACCGCTCAAAAGGGCTAAAGCACTCGAGGAGAACGGGGTCCCGATCATCGGCACGACCCCCGATGCGATCGACGCCGCGGAGGATCGCGAGCGTTTTCAAAAGCTCCTTCAGCAGTTGGGGCTGCGGCAGCCGGAAAACCGCACCGCCCGCACGCCAGAGGAGGCGATGCGGCTTGCCGCGGAGATCGGCTACCCCCTCGTGGTTCGCCCCAGTTATGTGCTCGGCGGGCGCGCGATGGAGATCGTGCACGATCCCCAGGATCTCGAACGGTACATGCGCGAAGCGGTGAAAGTCTCAAACGATTCGCCGGTGTTGTTGGACCGCTTTCTCAACGATGCAACAGAGGTCGATATCGACGCGGTAAGCGACGGCCAAGAGGTGGTGATCGCGGGACTCATGGAGCACATCGAAATGGCTGGTGTCCATTCCGGTGACTCCGCCTGCTCGCTTCCTCCCTACACTTTGTCTCCTGCTGTCCGCGACGAAATTCGCCGCCAGACGGTGCTCCTTGCGAAAGCACTCAACGTCGTTGGGCTCATGAACGCCCAATTTGCCGTTCAGGGCAGTGGCGACAACGCCAAGGTCTTCGTCCTCGAAGTGAACCCGCGGGCGTCGCGTACCGTTCCCTTCGTCTCGAAGGCGTGCGGGATCCCCTTTGCCAAGGTGGCGGCGCGCTGCATGGTGGGACGGTCGCTCGCCGAGCAGGAAGTCAAGCGCGAGATTGTGCCGCCTTATTACGCCGTCAAGGAGGTCGTCTTCCCCTTCAACAAGTTCCCCGGCGTCGACCCGATTCTCGGACCGGAGATGAAATCGACGGGTGAAGTGATGGGGGTTGGCCGCACCTTTGCCGAAGCCTTCTACAAGGCGCAACTCGCCGCGGGTGTCGTGTTGCCCAGAAGCGGCAAAGTGTTCCTGAGCGTCAAACCGACTGACCGCCCCGCGGCAATTGAAGTGGGGCGGCGATTGCATGATCTCGGGTTTGCCATCGTCGCCACCCGCGGCACCGCCCGCACGCTGGAAGCTGCCGGTATTCCCGTTCAGGTGGTCAACAAGGTCAACGAGGGGCGGCCGCACATCGTCGATATGATCAAAAATGGTGAAATTGCCCTGGTCATCAACACCGTCGAAGAGCGGCGGCAAGCGATCCTCGACTCGCGCTTGATTCGCATCAGCGCGCTTGCCGCGAAAGCCCCGATCTTCACGACGATCGAAGGGGCGGAAGCAGCGGTGATGGGGATCGAGATGGCGGATCGTTTCGACGTCTATTCCTTGCAGGAGCTCCACTGCGAGGCGTTGGCAGAAGGGGAGAGCACGGCATGAAATTCCCGATGACGGTCCAAGGAGCGCAGAAGTTACGCGAAGAACTCCACCGCTTGAAGAGTGTCGAGCGGCCGGCAGTCATCGCGGCGATTGCCGAGGCGAGAAGCCACGGGGATCTGTCGGAGAATGCCGAATACGATGCCGCACGCGAGCGGCAGGCGTTCATCGAGGGGCGGATCATGGAGCTCGAAGGGAAGCTCGCGAACGCCCAGATCATCGACCCCAAAACGCTTGACGCCGATGGGCGGGTGGTTTTCGGCGCCACCGTCGATCTTGAGGCGACCGAAAGCGGGGAGCAGGTCACCTATCAAATTGTCGGGGAGGATGAGGCCGACGTGCGGGCAGGGAAGATTTCGGTGACCTCACCGATTGCGCGGGCGCTCATCGGCAAATATGCCGGCGACGTCGTCGTTGTCCAGGCACCGGGTGGTGCCCGGGAGTACGAGATCCTAGACGTCCGCTACGAGTGACCCTTTTTGAGTGCATGGCGGCGCGCCCGCTGGATGAATGCGGCGGCTGTCGAAGGGGGCGTGGCGGAGGAAGAGGGTGCCTCCTTGGTTTTTCTGGCTGCTCTTCCCTCTGCCCCCTCCTTTTCGGGATTGGGACGCCAAACCAGCAACAGATTGCCCAGCATCTGCACTGGAGCGCAATCGAGCGTCGCGCAGATCTCTTCGAGGTAGCGGGCGCGCACCTCCCGCTCGGCACCAGCAACCCGAATTTTGATCAGTTCGTGCGCCGTGAGCGCGCGATCAATCTCCGCCAAGACAGCCGGCGTAAGTCCTTTCGCGGCGATCATCACCACCGGTTTCAGGTGGTGCGCTTGTGCGCGCAGCGCCCGCCGCTGCGCCGAATCAATCACGAGCGCTGTCATAGCTGTTCCATCTTGCCCAATTGGCGCGATTATCGCAGAAAATGGAGGAGAGCATGAAGAAACATCGCAGCAAAAAGGCGTGGATCGATCGCCACCTCCATGACCCCTATGTGCAACAGGCCACCCAAGAAGGGTACCGTTCGCGTGCCGCCTACAAATTGCTCGAGATCGACGAAAAAGATCACCTCTTTCGCCCGGGAATGCGGGTGGTCGACTTGGGTGCTGCGCCCGGCGCCTGGTCACAGGTCGCTGCAGCCAAGGTTGGGGCGAACGGCTCGGTCTTTGCCCTCGATTGTCTCCCAATGAAACCGTTACCCGGTGTAACCGTGATCCACGGCGACTTTACCGAAGCGGCTACTCTGGAGCTCCTCCTTGAGGCATTGCAGGGAGAACCGGTGAACGTCGTTCTCTCCGATATGGCGCCCAACCTTTCGGGCATCGCGATCACCGATGCAGCAAAAAGTTTCGCGCTCGCGGAACTGGCGCTCGATTTTGCCCGAACCCACCTCACCGCTGACGGTGCTTTTCTCGTCAAAGTCTTTCAGGGCCCAGGGATCGACGACTACCGCCAGCAGCTGCAGTCAGCCTTTCATCAGGTGCTGCCCCGCAAACCCAAAGCCTCCCGTGCTGAGAGTAGCGAACTCTACTACTTGGCAAAACGTCCCAAACGGTGATCGCTTCCTGTTGATCTTCTGCTTACTCTTGTCGCACGGAACCGGAGCGGTTAGAATCGACTCGAAGCGGTATTACTGATGATGGCAACGAAGGAGCCTTCCCCTTGAACGGCAGTAGTTTTTTTCGCAATCTTGCGATTTGGCTCGTCATCGGCATGGTGCTGATGACGGTCTTCAACCAGTTCAACGAACGGGCCGCACCCACTTCGACCCTTGAGTACTCCCAGTTCATGGAGGCAGCGAAAGAGGGCAAGGTGACGAAAGCGATCATCGACGGCCGCACGGTCCGGGCTTTGATGAGCGATGGCCGTCAGGTGACTGTCTATGCCCCGCCGATGGACCTCTGGATGGTCTCTGACCTGATGAAATACGGCGTTTCGATCGCGGCAACGAAACCGGAAGAGGGGCAGTCGCTGCTCACCAACATCTTCGTCTCCTGGTTCCCGATGCTCCTCTTGATCGCTGTCTGGGTCTATTTCATGCGTCAGATGAGCGGCGGCGGGAAAGGGGGGGCCTTCTCCTTTGGCAAATCGCGCGCGCGCCTCTTGGATGAATCGAACAACACGGTCACCTTTGCCGACGTCGCGGGGTGCGACGAAGCGAAAGAGGAGGTGCAGGAGCTCGTCGATTTTCTCAAAGATCCCAGCAAGTTTCAGAAGCTCGGGGGCCGGATCCCGAAAGGGGTGCTGATGGTCGGTCCTCCGGGAACCGGGAAGACGCTCTTGGCCAAAGCGATTGCGGGTGAAGCGAAAGTCCCCTTTTTCAGCATCTCCGGCTCTGACTTTGTCGAGATGTTCGTTGGGGTGGGGGCGGCGCGTGTCCGCGATATGTTCGAACAGGCGAAAAAGCACGCCCCCTGCATTATCTTCATCGACGAGATCGACGCGGTCGGGCGGCAGCGGGGAGCTGGACTCGGCGGCGGGAATGATGAGCGGGAGCAGACGCTCAACCAGCTTCTCGTTGAGATGGACGGGTTTGAAGGGGCAACCGGCATTATCGTGATTGCTGCCACCAACCGCCCCGACGTGCTCGACCCCGCGCTCCTCCGTCCCGGGCGATTCGACCGTCAGGTGGTGGTCTCTCTCCCAGACGTGCGGGGTCGTGAGCAGATTCTCAAAGTCCATATGCGGAAAGTGGCATTGGGCCCAGACGTCGACCCGGCAATCATCGCGCGCGGGACTCCGGGCTTTTCCGGGGCAGATCTCGCAAACCTCGTGAATGAGGCGGCGCTTTTTGCTGCACGGGCCAACAAGCGCCACGTCGATATGGAGGACTTTGAGCGCGCGAAGGACAAGATCTTGATGGGTCCGGAGCGCCGCTCGATGGTGATGAGCGAAGAGGAACGACGCAACACCGCCTACCATGAGGCGGGCCACGTGATCGTCGCGAAACTGCTCCCGAAGACCGACCCTGTCCATAAAGTGACAATCATTCCCCGTGGTCGGGCGCTTGGGGTGACGATGCAGTTGCCCGAAGGGGACCGCTACAGCCAAGACAAAGAGCGGCTCCTCAATATGATCGCCGTCCTTTTCGGTGGGCGGATCTGTGAAGAGATCTTCATGAACCAGATGACCACGGGTGCATCGAACGATTTCCAGCGGGCGACTGAGATTGCGCGCAAGATGGTCACTCAGTGGGGAATGTCTGACCTGCTTGGCCCGATGGTCTATGGGGAAGAGGAGGGAGAGATTTTCCTCGGGCGCATGGTGACGACCCACCGCAACATCTCGGAAGCGACGATGCAGAAGGTCGACGCCGAGGTGCGGCGGATTATCGACGAACAGTACGCACTCGCACGCCGGCTGATCGAAGAGAACCGCGATAAAGTGATTGCGCTTGCGGAGGCGCTCCTTGAGTTTGAGACGCTCGACGCCGACCAGATCGACGACATCATCGCCGGAAAACCGCCGCGCCCACCGAAAAAGCCGGGCGCCGACTCGAAAAAGAGCACCCCCCCGAGTAGCAGCGAGGCGGTGGCTGCCGATGGCGCGGTCGCGGAGGGTGACGTCTCCCGCGCGGAATCGAAACCTGGCCGGCCGCCTGAGGCTGAGCCTGCCGGTTGAAAGTGCTCCCCGCTTGGCAATGACCCATCAGGATCCCACTCCAATACCCGCGCGCCTCTGGCGCGCTGGTCGTTTTACCTTGGACCTCACCACCCCGAAGGTGATGGCGATCATCAACCTCACCCCCGACTCCTTCTCTGGAGATGGGGTGGGGGGCGACGTACGCCAAGCACTGGCCAAAGCCGAAGCGGCAATCGAAGCGGGTGCCGCGATTCTCGACTTCGGTGCCGAATCGACCCGCCCCGGAGCGCCTCCAGTCCCCGCCGATGTCGAATGGGATCGGCTCCAACCGGTGTTGCGCAAGGTGCACGACTGGCCGGTTGCGATTTCGGTCGACACCCGAAAGCCGGAGGTGATGGCCCGCGCCGTCGACATCGGTGTCGATATCCTCAACGATGTCTCGGGTTTTCGCTCCCCTGAGGCGATTGCCGTCGCGGCCCGCTCCCTGTGTGGTCTCTGCGTGATGCATATGCAGGGCGAACCGCAGACGATGCAGCTCGACCCCCATTACGACGATGTGGTGGCCGAGGTTCGCACCTTTTTGCGCACCCAGACCGAGGCGCTGATCCAAAAGGGGGTCGCTCGCGAGCGGATCGTCTGGGATCCCGGTTTCGGCTTTGGGAAAACACTCGACCACAACCTCGCCCTCTTTCGTGCGCTTCCCCTCTTTGTCGCGGAACAGCCGGTGTTGGTGGGCGTATCCCGCAAACGGATGATCCAGGCGCTCACCGGTCAGGAGGATCCTCAAGCGAGCGTTTTTGGCAGTCTTGCTGCGGCGCTCAAGGCAGTCGCCCTCGGCGCTTCAGTTGTCCGTGTTCATGACGTCGTCGCTACCGTCGACGCGCTTCGGGTGTGGCTTGCCCTCTCATCTTCTTAGGGGTAGGGGACCGCTGGGGTGAGGCGTTCTCCCTTCGTTTGCCGTGCCACCTGCTGGTACAATAAGAATTTTTCAGTCAAGAGTGATCCATGGCGCGTTGGTTTGGCACCGATGGCATCCGCGGGCGGATCGGAGAACCCCATCTTGCCCCCGATTTCGTTGTTCGGTTAGGCTTCGCGGCAGGTAGGGTCCTGGCGCGAGGTCACGCGGGGTCCCGTCGCCCTACGGTGGTGATCGGCAAAGATACCCGTGTCTCGGGTTACCTTCTTGAAGCTGCGCTGGAGGCTGGGCTGGCGAGTAGCGGCGTCGATGTGCTGCTCACAGGCCCGCTGCCGACCCCTGGTATTGCCTATTTGACCCGGACGATGCGGCTCGATGCCGGGATCGTCGTGAGTGCCTCCCATAACCCCTACGACGACAACGGCATTAAATTTTTCTCGGCGCAAGGAATCAAGCTCGACGACGCGCTCGAGGCGGAGATCGAAGCGGTCCTCGAGAAGCCCATCGAGTCGGTCTCGGCCGACAGCCTTGGGAAAGCGAAACGGATCGACGACGCCTCCGGGCGCTATATCGAATTTTGCAAAAACACCTTTCCGGCAGAGCTTTCGCTCGACGGTTGGCACCTCGTCGTCGACTGCGCCCATGGTGCCACCTATCACGTCGCCCCGCAAGTGTTCCACGAGCTGGGGGCGAAGGTGACCGTGATCGGCGCTGAACCGGATGGCTTCAACATCAACCGAGAGGTCGGTGCCACTTATCCTGCGACTGTGCAGCAGGCCGTACGCCAAGCGGGCGCAGATCTTGGGATCGCTTTCGACGGCGACGGCGACCGCGTGGTGATCGTCGACGCGACGGGTCGTCTCTACGACGGCGACGCGCTCCTCTACGCGATCGTCCGCGACCGGCTCGCTTCAGGCATCGCGGTACCCGGTGTGGTGGGGACGGTGATGAGTAACCTGGGCCTGGAGCACGCGCTGCAGCGTCTCGGGGTTGCCTTTGTCCGTGCGCCGGTGGGTGACCGCTTTGTCGCCGAGCGGTTGCGCGAATTGGGCTGGTGTTACGGCGGGGAGAACTCGGGGCATCTCCTCTGTCTCGATAAGCACACCACGGGGGATGGGATCATCAGCGCGCTGCAGGTTCTTGCCGCGCTCGTGCGCCACGGCAAGAGCCTTGCCGAGTGGACGGCTGACCTCACCTTCTACCCACAGAAGCTCTGCAACGTCTCCTGGCCGAGAGGGGTGGACTGGGCGGCATCTGCTGAAATGCAAAATGCTATGGCTGAGGCAGAGAAGGCGCTCGCAGGAAAAGGGCGCATCTTGATCCGCCCGTCGGGGACCGAGCCGTTACTCCGGATCATGGTCGAGGGTGAGAACCACCAGCTCGTCACATTGCTCGTCGATCGGCTGGTCGAGGTGGCTCAACGTGCACGTGAACGCCTCAGCGGTTGAATTTTGCTTCGGAAAAGGAGAGAAGAGATGAAATGGGTGGTCGGGAACTGGAAGTCGAATGGGGCGTTGGCTCAGAATGACGCCCTGTTGCAGTCGCTCCTGAAGCTCCCGCAAGAAAAAGTGCGGGTTGGCGTCTGCGTGCCGTTTCCCTACCTGGCGCAAGCCCAGGCGCAGCTGCAAGGAAGTCAAGTCCTTTGGGGCGCACAGAACGTGAGCCCCTTTGCTGCCGGTGCTTATACGGGGGAGGTGCACGCCGAGATGCTCAAAGAGTTTGGCTGCCGCCTCGCGATCGTCGGCCACTCGGAACGGCGGCAATACTTCGGCGAAACCAATGCGATGATTGCCGACAAGATCGCGCGTCTCAACGCTGCGGGCATTACCCCGATCTGGTGTATCGGCGAAACCCTTGCAGAGCGAGAACGCGGTGAGTGGCAAGCGGTATTGCGGCAACAGATCGTCGAGGTGGTCGATCGAATCGGAGCCCCGGTAGTCTCGGAGCTCTTGATCGCCTACGAACCCGTTTGGGCGATCGGCACGGGCCGCAACGCGACGGCAACAGATGTCGCGGCGGCCCACGCGTGGGTGCGTGAAGTCTTGGCAAGTCTCAATGCCCCCTCCGACGTGCCGATCCTCTACGGCGGGAGTGTGAAAGGGAGTAATGCCGCCGAGCTCTTTGCTGTTGAGGGTTGCGATGGCGGTTTGATTGGTGGTGCTTCGTTGGTGGCAGCAGAGTTCGCGGCGATCGTCGCTGCGGCAAACAAGGAGTGATGATGAGTAGTCTTGCTTTTTCGATCGTTTTGACCGTTCATCTTGTGGTTGCTGTGGCGTTGATCGTGCTCGTTTTGTTGCAGCACGGGAAGGGAGCCGACGCAGGCGCCGCGTTTGGCGGGGGGAGTTCCGCTTCGCTTTTCGGTGCTTCCGGCGGCGCAACCTTCCTCAGTCGGACGACGGCGATTTTGGCCGCGCTCTTTTTTCTCACCAGTCTCTCGATGACCTATCTGGCGAGCAAAGCCCATCTCGCTGCGCCCGCAAGCGTGATGCAGGGTGCGGAGTCCCCGACGCCAGCCGAGAAGGGTGCCGATTCGGCGCCAGCGCAACCGAAGGTTCCTGATTGAGCGCTCCCCCTCTTGCATTGCATTTCATTTCCGGTATAATTCGCCCTGTTGCTGCCGACGTGGTGGAATTGGTAGACACGCCATCTTGAGGGGGTGGTGGCGAAAGCCGTGTGAGTTCGAGTCTCACCGTCGGCACCAAACAAAAAAAGCCGCTTTTAGCGGCTTTTTTTGTTTGTCTTTTCTTCTGGTTTATAAAAAAATCATCGCCAACAAAGTTTTTTTTATTCCTTTTTGTTACCCGAAGCGGGTACGTTTGTAGCCGAAAAGGTGTATCCTATCGGTCGCCCGAAGATGAGGAGCGGCCATTGTGGAAAGCTACTTTCCGGTTCTGGTTTTTCTGGTTGTAGCGCTTGCGATCGGTGTTTTGCCGATGGCGATCGGTTGGGTGTTGGGGCCACGCCGTCCCGATCCTGAGAAGTATTCCCCCTATGAGTGCGGCTTTGAGCCTTTCGAAGACGCGCGCATCAAATTTGACGTCCGCTACTACCTCATTGCGATCCTCTTCATCCTCTTCGACTTGGAAATTGCGCTGCTTTTCCCTTGGGGGGTAACCTTCAATGAGATGATCGCGGCAGGAGCGAATGCGGGCTATACCTTTACTGCGGTGCTCATTTTCCTTGCGGTGCTCGTTTTGGGCTATGCAGTAGAGTGGAAAAACGGCGCGCTCGATTGGGAGTAAGCGATGGGTATTGAAGGGGTAATGCGGGAAGGTTTTTTGACGACGTCGCTCGACACTGTCATCAACTGGACCCGAACCGGTTCGTTGTGGCCGATGACCTTTGGGTTGGCCTGTTGTGCCGTCGAAATGATTCATGCCGGCTGTTCGCGCTATGATCTCGACCGCTTTGGCGTTGTTTTTCGCCCCAGTCCCAGACAATCTGATCTGATGATCGTCGCGGGGACGCTGTGCAACAAAATGGCGCCAGCGTTGCGCAAGGTCTATGATCAGATGCCGGAACCGAGGTGGGTGATCTCGATGGGCTCCTGCGCAAATGGTGGGGGCTACTATCATTACTCCTACTCGGTGGTTCGGGGTTGTGACCGCATCGTTCCAGTCGATGTCTATGTGCCGGGATGTCCGCCAACGGCTGAGGCGCTTCTTTACGGCATTATTCAACTCCAAAACAAGATCAAGCGCACGTCGACAATCGCGCGGACGTAAGTGGGAGCGGTGATGAAGCGAACCGAAGCTTTGGCCGAACGACTGAGGAATCGCTTTAGCGATTGTGCAGCAATCGTGGAGCACCACGGGGAGGTGACGATGACCGTCGATGTCGATCGTTACCTCGCAGTTGCCCAAACTCTGCGCGATGACCCCGAATTTGCTTTTGCGCAGCTCATTGATCTCTCGGGTATCGACTACGCCACTTATGCCAACCGGCCGTGGGAGGGTCCGCGCTTTGCCGTCGCTGCGCATCTTCTTTCGCTCACCCACAACGTTCGCCTGCGGTTGAAGACTTTTGCGCTCAATGACGACTGGCCGACGATCCCGTCGCTGATCGACATCTGGCCGAGCGTCGACTGGTATGAGCGCGAGGCGTTCGACCTTTTCGGTATTCTTTTTGAAGGGCACCCCGATCTCAGGCGGATTTTGACCGACTACGGTTTTGTCGGCCACCCGTTGCGCAAAGATTTCCCCGTGAGTGGCCACGTCGAAATGCGCTACGATCCTGAGAAGGGACGGGTGGTTTACCAGCCGGTAACGATTGAACCGCGCGAGAACACGCCGCGAATCGTCCGAGAAGCCAACTACGGGGACGTGTGACGATGGCCGAAATCAAGAATTTCACGATCAACTTCGGGCCGCAACACCCAGCAGCGCACGGCGTGTTGCGCCTCATTCTCGAACTCGACGGCGAGGTGGTGGTGCGGGCCGACCCCCATATTGGGCTTCTGCATCGTGGCACCGAAAAGCTCGCCGAGACGAGGACGTGGGTCCAATCGGTCCCCTATATGGACCGCCTCGACTACGTCTCGATGATGTGCAATGAGCACGCCTACTGCATGGCGATCGAACGGCTTCTTGGGATCGAAGTGCCGCTTCGTGCCCAGTATATCCGGGTGATGTTCGACGAAATCACACGGATCCTCAACCACCTGCTCAACATCGGGACACACGCGCTCGATATCGGCGCGATGACGATGGTTCTTTACACCTTCCGCGAGCGCGAAGATCTGATGGACGCCTACGAGGCGGTCTCCGGCGCGCGGATGCACGCCGCGTACTATCGTCCGGGAGGGGTCTATCGCGACCTCCCCGACGAAATGCCCAAATACACTGTCAGCAAGTATAAAGACGAAAAGCGGGTCAAAGAGCTCAACCGGGCACGGGAAGGGTCGCTCCTCGACTTTCTCGAGGACTTCTGCGAGCGGTTTGACGGGTACCTGGACGACTACCACACGCTGCTGACCGACAACCGCATCTGGAAGCAGCGCACGGTGGGGATTGGCGTCGTCTCGCCAGAAGAGGCGCTGGCGTGGGGATTTACCGGGCCGATGCTGCGCGGTTCGGGTGTTGCGTGGGATCTGCGCAAGAAGCAGCCGTACGAAGTTTATGATCGCGTCGAATTCGACGTCCCTGTCGGCACCAACGGCGACTGTTACGACCGCTACCTCGTCCGGATGGAGGAGATGCGGCAATCGAACCGCATCATCAAGCAGTGTATCGACTGGCTGCGGAAAAACCCTGGTCCGGTGATTACCGACAACTATAAGGTCGCGCCACCGCCGCGGGAGAAGATGAAGACGGGGATGGAGGAGCTGATCCACCACTTCAAATTGATGACCGAGGGGATCCATGTTCCGCCCGGTGAGGTCTATGCGGCAGTCGAGCACCCCAAAGGAGAGTTTGGCGTCTACGCGATCTCCGATGGGGCGAACAAGCCCTACCGGGTGAAGCTGCGCGCGCCGGGGTTTGCCCACCTTTCCGCGATGGACAAGATGGCGCGCGGCCACCTCATTGCCGACGTCGTTGCGATCATCGGAACCATGGACATTGTCTTCGGCGAAATCGATCGCTAAAGGAGTTTTCCATGCTCTCACAGGAGGCGTTGGCCCGCATCGACCGCGAAATTGCCAAATATCCCGCTGGACAAAAACAGTCGGCGGTGATGGCGGCGCTGCGGATCGCGCAGGAAGAGAAGGGGTGGTTGTCGCAAGAGACGATCGCTTTTGTCGCTGACTACCTCGAGATGCCCCCCGTTGCCGTCTATGAGGTCGCCACCTTTTACAACATGTACGACCTCGAACCGGTCGGCCGGTATAAACTCACCGTCTGCACCAATCTCCCTTGTGCGCTCTCAGGCGGGAACCATGCTGCGGAGCACCTCAAAGAGCGGCTTGGGATCGGCTTCAACGAAACGACCCCCGACGGGCTCTTCACCCTCAAGGAGGGGGAGTGCATGGGGGCGTGTGGCGACGCACCGGTGGTGCTCGTCAATAACCACCGGATGTGTTGCCGGATGACCCGCGAACGGCTCGACGCCCTCATCGACGAACTCAAGCGCCAAGCCACGGAGAATCGCCCATGACCACGCTCAAGTTGGGACAGATGATCCTCAAGGATTGTGACGAGTCACACTGGCGACTCGCCGATTACGAGGCGCGTGGCGGGTATCAGGTCTTGCGGCGGATTCTCACTGAGAAGTGGCCGCAGGAGAAGGTGATCGAAGAGGTGAAAACCTCGGCACTGAGGGGGCGTGGCGGGGCCGGTTTCCCCACCGGACTCAAGTGGAGCTTTATGCCGCGGCAGTTCCCCGGTGAGAAATATGTCGTCTGCAACTCCGACGAAGGGGAGCCGGGCACCTTCAAGGATCGCGATATTCTGCGCTACAACCCCCACAGCGTCATCGAAGGGATGATCATCGCCGGATACGCGATGGGGGCGAGCCGGGGTTACAACTACATCCACGGTGAGATCTTCGAGGTCTATGAACGCTTCGAAGAGGCGCTCGATGAGGCACGCCGCGCAGGTTACCTGGGCGAGAACATCCTCGGTAGTGGCTTTTCGTTCCAGCTCTATGCCCACCACGGCTACGGGGCCTACATCTGCGGTGAGGAGACGGCGCTTCTCGAGTCGATCGAGGGGAAAAAGGGGCAGCCGCGCTTCAAACCGCCATTCCCAGCGAGTTACGGTCTCTACGGCAAGCCGACGACGATCAACAACACCGAGACCTTCGCGTCGGTGCCGTTTCTCCTCGCGATGGGAGGGGAACAGTTTCTCCACCTGGGTAAGCCCAATAACGGCGGGATGAAGATCTTCTCGATCTCAGGGCACGTCAACCGCCCGGGCAATTACGAAATTCCCCTCGGGACCCCCTTTGCCGAACTGCTCGAAATGGCCGGTGGCGTTCGTGGGGGGCGCAAATTGAAAGCGGTGATCCCCGGTGGTTCCTCCGCGCCGGTTCTGCCCGGCGACGTGATGATGCAGTGCACGATGGATTATGACTCGATTGCTAAAGCGGGCTCGATGTTGGGTTCCGGCGCGGTGATCGTGATGGACGAGACCACCTGCATGGTCAAAGCGCTTGAGCGTCTCTCCTATTTCTATTTCGAAGAATCGTGCGGCCAATGTACCCCCTGTCGCGAAGGGACGGGCTGGCTCTACCGCATCATTCACCGCATCGAGCACGGGCAGGGACGAATCGAAGATCTCGATCTCTTGGAGTCGGCGACAGGCAATATTCTGGGTCGAACGATCTGTGCGCTCGGCGATGCTGCGTCGATGCCAGTTCAGAGCTTTATCAAACACTTCCGCGACGAGTTTCTCTACCATATTGAACACAAACGCTGCCTGGTGCCACCCGAGGTGCAATGGGCCGGTAGCGACATCTACGTGGAGGCCTGATGCTCACGCTCGAAATTGATGGCAAACCGGTCGAGGTTGAAGACGGCGCCACGGTAATGGACGCCGCCCACAAGCTCGGGATCTACATCCCCCACTTCTGCTACCACAAGAAACTCTCGATCGCCGCGAACTGCCGGATGTGTCTGGTCGACGTCGAACGGGCACCCAAACCCCTGCCGGCTTGTGCAACCCCCGCCACGAACGGGATGAAGGTGTGGACCCACTCGAAGAAGGCGATCACCGCCCAGAAGGGGGTGATGGAGTTTCTCCTCATCAACCACCCCCTCGATTGCCCCATTTGCGATCAAGGGGGCGAATGTCAGCTCCAGGATCTTGCGGTCGGCTACGGTCAGAGTGCGCACCGCTTTGCCGAAGCCAAACGGGTCGTTCCCGATAAAGAGCTGGGGCCGCTCATCGAGACCTTCATGACGCGGTGTATCAACTGCACCCGCTGTGTCCGCTTCTTGGCCGAGATCGGTGGCTTTCAAGAGCTCGGTCAGGCATTTCGCGGCGAACACGCCGAGATCATGCCGTTCTTGGGCGAAACGGTCCACTCCGAGATCTCTGGCAACATCATCGACCTCTGCCCGGTCGGGGCGCTTACCTCGAAGCCGTTTCTCTACCGCGCCCGCTCCTGGGAGTTGACCCGCCGGCGTTCGGTGAGCCCCCACGACGCCTGGGGGTCGAACCTCATCGTTCAAAGCAAGCACGATACCGTCAAACGCGTCTTGCCGCTCGAGCACGACGGCATCAACGAGTGTTGGTTGTCGGACCGCGACCGCTTCGGCTACGAAGGACTCAACGCCGCAGACCGCCTTACCCGACCGATGGTCAAGCGCGACGGTCAATGGGTCGAGGTCGATTGGCAGACGGCACTCGAGGTAGCCGCGAATCGGCTCGCGAGCGTTGCAGAGGAGGAGGGGGCAGAACGGGTTGCCCTTCTCGCCCACCCGATGAGTACCATTGAGGA
The DNA here is from genome assembly GCF_054657095.1 of Hydrogenophilus islandicus. Classification (NCBI taxonomy): domain Bacteria; kingdom Pseudomonadati; phylum Pseudomonadota; class Hydrogenophilia; order Hydrogenophilales; family Hydrogenophilaceae; genus Hydrogenophilus; species Hydrogenophilus islandicus. The sequence continues at coordinate 125,494 of NZ_BAAHXE010000002.1, forward strand.
GCTCTACCTGCTGAAGCGCCTTGCCGACGCTTTCGGCGCTTCGATCGACACCCGAATCCGGCAGCGGGAGGGAAGCGCCGACGCGTTGCGGGCGAAAGCAGCGTGGTTAAACGGGGCGATCGCAGAGATTCCGCAGAGCGACGTGCAGTGGTTCATTGGCGCCGATCTGCGTCGCGAGTTCCCGCTGATGGCGGTCCGGGTCCGCGCTGCCGCGAAGGCGGGCGCCCGGCTCTTCCGGTGGGATGAGGGGCAAGACGACTGGCGCGTGCCGGGGATCGTCGCGCAGCGCCTCTCGGCGGGTGAGCTCCTGGTGGCGCTCGCGCAGCTCGCCAAACGGCTCGGTGTGGCATTGCCGCAGTGGGCAGAACCCCTGGCCCGTGCGCCATCGCCCGTTGGGGAAGGTGAGGTCGACGCGCTGGTAGCAGCGTTTCGCGCCGGCTCTGAGCGACGCATTTGGCTGGGGCGAGCGCTCAATGCCCACCCCAACGCCGCCCATTTCGAGTGGCTTATCGAGGCGATCGCTCAAGCGCTCGGCGCCCGGTTGGGTTGGCTTGTCGATGGGGCAAACGCCGTAGGAGCTGCGGTTGTCGGGGCGCAAGGCACACGTACGGCGCATCAGTTGGCGACCCAACCCCAGGCGGGTTACCTGCTTCTCCATCTCGAGCCGGAAGATTTTCTCGCTCCCAGTGCGGTCGAAGCGTCGTTGGAGCGTGCGCGCACCGTCGTCGCGCTGACCCCCTTCGCTGGCCCAACGCTGCGGCGCGTCGCCGACGTGTTGCTGCCGATTACCCCTTTTACCGAAACCTCCGGGACCTTCGTCAATATCGAGGGGCGTCCGCAGTCGTTTACTGCGGTGGTGCGGCCGCGGGAGATGGCGCGGCCGGGTTGGAAGGTGATCGCGGCGCTCCACGCACTTTTGGGTCAAGAGGCGCTCCCCTTCTCGTCGAGTGACGCGGTGCGCGGCGCGGCGCTCCCAGAAGGGTGGCGCGTCCAACTCGCCGCAAGCGGCGTTCAGGGGACCATCGATCTTCCGGCCATCGCGGTCGAAGAGGTTCCGCCGTTCGATCGCGTCACCCTCTACCAGGGGGATATGATCATCCGCCGCTCCCAACCCCTGCAACAGAGCGAGGACGGGCGAGCCGAGCAGGGGGCACCCGCGCGCCATGAGGAGGCTGTGGCATGAACGAATGGCTTGCAACTGCTGAGACCTGGTTTGGTCCCTTCTGGCCGGTGGTGTGGAACCTGGTCAAGATCGTCGTGCTGATTGTTCCGCTCCTTCTTGCCGTCGCCTACCTCACCTACGCGGAACGGAAGATCATCGGCTACATGCAGGTACGGATCGGACCCAACCGCGTGGGGCCGAAGGGGTGGCTGCAGCCGATCGCCGACGCGTTGAAGCTCCTCTTTAAAGAGGTGATTGTCCCAAGCCAAGCGAATAAGGTTCTTTACTTCGTCGGCCCGGCGATGGCGCTCGCCCCGTCGCTCCTTGTCTGGGCGGCCGTGCCGGTCAATGAAGGGTGGGTGATCGCCGACCTCGACGCGGGACTCCTTTTTGTCTTGGCCGTGATCTCTCTGGAGGTCTATGGGGTGATCATCGCCGGTTGGGCGTCGAACTCCAAGTACGCTTTCCTTGGCGCGATGCGCGCGTCCGCCCAGATGATCTCGTACGAGGTGGCGATGGGGTTCGGTCTGATCTGTGTGCTCCTCGTCTCCGGCACGCTCAATTTCACCGAAATCGTCCATCAGCAGGCGAAAGGGTGGTTTGCCGACCACGGCCTAGGGTTTCTCTCGTGGAACTGGTTGCCGCTTCTTCCGATTGCGGTGGTCTATTTCATTTCTGGTGTTGCCGAGACCAACCGTGCCCCCTTTGACCTCCCCGAAGGGGAATCGGAGATCGTCGCCGGCCACATGATCGAATATTCAGGGATGACGTTCGCGCTCTTCTTCCTCGCTGAGTATGCGAACATGATTCTGGTCTCGTTCCTTACCTCGATCCTCTTCTTCGGTGGGTGGTTGAGCCCGGTGGCGTTTCTCCCCGATGGCTTGCACTGGTTGTTGATCAAGGCGAGCGTCTTCCTCTTCCTCTATCTGTGGATCCGTGCAACCTTCCCGCGGTTCCGCTATGACCACGTGATGCGGTTGGGATGGAAGGTCTTCGTGCCGATTACGATCGTTTGGCTACTCGTCGTAGCCGTCTGGATGCTGACGCCGCTGTCGATTTGGCGCTAACGGGAGTGTGATGCGATGAGCGCGCTGAACTTTTTGAAGAGTCTCTTTCTGACCGAACTGCGGCAGGGGATGGCCGTCACGTGGCGCCACCTCTTCAAACCGAAGATTACGGTGCAGTATCCTGAAGAGAAGACGCCCCTCAGTCCGCGCTTCCGGGGGCTGCACGCGCTACGTCGCTACCCAAACGGCGAGGAGCGCTGTATCGCCTGTAAGCTCTGCGAGGCGATCTGTCCGGCGATGGCGATTACCATCGAAGCCGAACCGCGCGCGGATGGCTCCCGTCGCACCACGCGCTACGACATCGATCTTACGAAATGCATCTTTTGCGGTTTTTGTGAGGAGGCGTGCCCGGTCGACGCGATCGTCGAGACCCGGATCTTTGAATATCACGGCGAGAAGCGGGGTGATCTCTATATGACCAAAGAGATGCTCCTTGCCGTCGGTGACCGCTACGAGGCGCAAATCGCTGCCGACCGCGCAAAAGACATTAAGTACCGCTGAGGATCAATTTATGGATGGGGTTTCGTTCGTCTTTACACTCTTTGCCGCCTTCCTTCTGTTGGGGGCGGTGGGGACCGTATTCAGCCGCAATCCCGTCGCGGCGGCGATGTGGCTGGTGCTCGCCTTCTTCTCGGCGGGGGGGATTTGGCTCCAGCTGCACGCTGAGTTTCTTGCCTTGACGCTGGTGCTCGTCTATGTCGGCGCGGTGATGGTCCTCTTCCTCTTCGTCGTGATGATGCTCGAACTCAATCTCGCCCGCCTGCGCGAGGGGTTCTGGCAAAATGCACCGCTCGCGTTGCTGGTCGGCGGGGCGCTTGCGGTGGAGCTCTATCTGATGCTCACCAACCCGGCGTTTGCCCGGACCTCTGCGCCGCTGGTCGAAGGGAGCAACACCAAGGCGATTGGCCAGGTCCTCTATACGGTCTACGCCTACCCCTTTGAGATTGCGGCGATGATTCTCGTCGTTGCGATGATTGCGGCTGTGACGCTCACCCATCGCAAGCGCACCGACGTCCGAGTGGTCAAACCCGAAGAGCAGATTGCGGTAAAAGCCTCTGACCGCTTGAAGGTCCTGACGATGCCGGCAGAAAAAGAGTGAAAGGAGCGCGCTGATGTCTTTGACCCACTATCTGTTGCTCGCTGGCGCGCTCTTTGTCGTGAGTGTCGTCGGCATCTTTCTCAATCGGAAGAACTTGATTGTTCTCTTGATGTGCATTGAGCTGATGCTCCTGGCGGTCAATACCAATTTCATCGCCTTCTCCCACTTTTTAGGCAATATCCACGGTCAGGTCTTCGTCTTCTTCATCTTGACCGTGGCAGCAGCAGAGGCGGGAATCGGATTGGCGATTCTGGTGGTCCTTTTCCGTCATCGGCAATCGATCCATGTCGATGATCTGAGCAGACTCCAGGGGTGAGAGAAAAATGAAGATGCTCTATACCGTTGTTCCCTTTGCGCCGCTTGCCGGTGCGATCGTCGCCGGGCTCTTCGGCAACCGCATCGGGCGCGCGGCGACCCACACGGTGACGATTCTCGGTGTTCTCCTCTCGTTCCTCGCGTCGGTGGCGATTTTCTTCGACGTTCAGGCGGGAAACACCTTCAACGGTTCTCTCTATACCTGGGGAATCAGCGACGGGTTGCGCTTTGAGGTCGGCTTTCTGATCGATTCCCTCACGGTGACGATGATGCTTGTCGTCACCTTCGTCTCGTTGATGGTCCATATCTATACGATCGGCTACATGGCCGATGACCCTGGCTACTGCCGCTTCTTCAGCTACATCTCGCTCTTTACCTTCGCGATGTTGATGCTCGTGATGAGCAACAACTTTCTTCAGCTCTTCTTTGGCTGGGAAGCGGTAGGGCTCGTGTCGTACCTCCTCATCGGCTTCTGGTATACGCGTCCGACGGCGATCTACGCGAACCTCAAGGCTTTTCTGGTGAACCGCGTCGGCGATTTCGGGTTTCTCCTGGGTATTGGCCTCATTGCCGCCTACGCCGGGACGCTGGACTATGCTGAGACCTTCGCGCAGGCGAAACAACTCGCAAACTTGACCGAATCTGCTACCGGCTGGCCGCTCATCACGGCGATCTGCATCGCACTCTTCATCGGCGCGATGGGTAAGTCGGCCCAGGTTCCGCTCCACGTCTGGCTTCCTGATTCGATGGAAGGCCCGACGCCGATCTCGGCACTGATTCACGCCGCGACGATGGTGACGGCCGGAATCTTCATGGTCGCGCGGATGTCGCCCCTCTTTGAACTCTCGGAAACGGCGCTCTCCTTTGTCCTGGTGATCGGCGCCACCACGGCCTTCTTCATGGGGCTCCTCGGGATCGTTCAGAGTGACATCAAGCGCGTCGTTGCCTATTCGACGCTGTCGCAACTCGGGTACATGACGGTGGCGCTCGGTGCATCGGCCTATTCGGTAGCGATTTTTCACCTCATGACCCACGCCTTTTTCAAGGCGCTCCTTTTCCTCTCCGCCGGATCGGTGATCATCGCGATGCACCATGATCAGGACATGCGCAACATGGGGGGGCTGTGGAAATACCTCCCGATCACCTGGCTCACGGCGTTGATCGGGGCGCTTGCGTTGATCGGTACCCCCTTCACCTCGGGCTTCTATTCCAAGGATTCCATTCTCTTGGCCGTTGCCCATGCGTCGATTCCAGGGGCCTCGTACGCCTATTTCTGCGTGATGGCTGGCGTTTTTGTCACTGCCTTCTATACCTTCCGCATGGTCTTTCTCGTCTTCCACGGCAAGGAGCGGTTCGGCCATGCCCATGCGCATCATGACACCGGTCACGACCATGACGCCGATCATGCGGGCGACCATCACCACGGGCTTCCCCCCGGGGAAAAACCGAAGGAGTCGCCGTGGGTCGTGACGGTGCCGCTGATCCTCCTCGCGATTCCGTCGCTCATCGTCGGGGGTTTGACGATCGACGCGATGCTCTTTGGCGGCTGGTTTGCAAACGTCATCTTCGTCGACGCCGCGCGTCACGGGGCCATGGCGGCGCTTGCCGAGGAGTTTCATGGGGCAGTCGCGATGGGTCTCCACGGTTTGGTCTCGCTTCCCTTTTACCTCGCGCTTGCGGGTGTCGTGCTTGCCTGGTTCTTCTACCTGGTTCGCCCCGATCTTCCCGATTGGATCGCGCAGCGTCTCCGTTGGCTCTATACCATTTTGTTGAATAACTACTACTTTGATCGGTTCAACGAGATCGTCTTTGCCGGTGGCGCACGCCGGATCGGCCGCTGGCTGTGGCAGATCGGTGATCGGACCGTGATCGACGGCGCAATGGTGAACGGTTCCGCCCAGATCGTCGCTGAGGTGGCTGCCCAAGGGGCCGCGTTGCAAAGTGGCCGCCTCTACCATTACGCCTTTTCGATGATCCTCGGGATTGCGCTCCTCCTTCTTTTCCTCTCGCTTGTCTAATTCGTGGATGGCCGTTATGTCGGGAATGCCCTTACTGAGTCTCGCAATCTGGATCCCCATCATCGGCGGCGTGTTGGTTCTGGCTGCAGCGGGGAGTGACCGGCGTGCTTACGAGGCGCGATTGATCAGCCTCTTTGCCGCCGCGGTGGGCTTTGCGGTGACGCTGCCCCTCTGGTTTCAGTTCGATCCGGCCACCTCGGCGATGCAGTTTGTCGAACTGCGTGACTGGATTCCGCGCTACAACATCCGCTACTACTTGGGCGTCGATGGCATTTCGATGCCGTTTGTCGTGCTGAACAGCTTCATCACTCTGATCGTCGTGATCGCGGCGTGGGAGGTGATCCAAAAGCAGGTCGCGCAGTACCTTGCGGCGTTCCTCATCATGTCGGGGATCATCAACGGGGTCTTTTCGGCGCTCGACGCGGTCCTTTTCTATGTCTTCTTCGAGTCCTCGTTGATCCCGCTCTACCTCATCATCGGCATCTGGGGTGGGCCGAACCGGGTCTATGCGGCGATCAAATTCTTTCTCTATACGCTGGTCGGTTCGCTCCTGATGCTGGTCGCGATCCTCTATCTCTTTGCGGCGTCCGGGGGTAGCTTCGACCTTCTCGAGTGGCACCGCCTCCCACTGACCCTTACCGAGCAGAAGTGGCTCTTCTTGGCGTTTTTGCTCGCGTTTGCCGTGAAGGTCCCGATGTGGCCAGTCCATACCTGGTTGCCCGACGCCCACGTCGAGGCGCCTACTGGCGGTTCGGTGGTGCTTGCAGCGATTGCGCTCAAGCTCGGCGCTTACGGTTTTCTCCGCTTTTCGTTGCCGATCGCCCCAGACGCAGCGCAAGGTTTTCAGGGGCTGATGATTGCGCTCTCGCTCATCGCGGTGGTCTATATCGGGCTCGTGGCGCTCGTCCAAGAGGACATGAAGAAACTGGTCGCCTACTCTTCTGTGGCGCACATGGGTTTTGTTACTCTCGGGTTCTTCCTCTTCAACGCCCTTGGGGTGGAAGGGGCGATCGTGCAAATGGTGTCGCACGGCTTTGTCTCGGGGGCGATGTTCCTCTGCATCGGTGTCCTCTATGACCGGATGCATACCCGGCGAATTGCCGATTATGGCGGGGTGGTCAACACCATGCCGAAATTTGCCGCGCTCTTCATGCTCTTTGCCATGGCCAATTCAGGCTTGCCGGCAACGAGCGGCTTCGTTGGTGAATTCATGGTGACCCTTGCCGCGGTCAAGGTCAATTTCTGGATCGCCGCTGCTGCCGCGACCACCTTGATTTTGGGTGCCGCCTACTCACTCTGGATGTACAAACGAGTGGTTTTTGGTGCGGTGGCCAACGCCCACGTCGCAGCGCTCTCCGACATCAACCGGCGGGAGTTCCTGATTTTGGCGGCGATGGCCTTTTTTGTGCTCCTCCTAGGGATTTGGCCGCAACCCCTTTTGGCGAAGATGCATGCGTCAGTCGAGGCGCTGCTTGCGCATGTCGCCGCTGGAAAACTCTAAGAGAGGTATAGGACGATGGCTGTGGAACTTCCCAATTGGGCGCTGCTTGCGCCGCAACTGGTGGTGGCGATTGCCGCGATGACGCTCATGACCGCAGGGGCTTTCGCGCGTGAGCAGTGGCGGCAGTGGAACTATGTGGTCGCGCAACTCGCGGTGATCGTTGCAACACTCCTCACCGTTTTTTCAGCCGGTGACCCCCGGGTGCAGACCACCTTCGGAGGGTTGGTGCTTGTCGACTGGATCAGCTTGGTGGTCCAGCTCTTTATCTACCTCTCGGTCTTCGCCGCTTTGATCTACGGCCGGTTCTATCTGATCGAACGGGGGCTCGAGCGGGCAGAGTACTACGCGTTGGTGCTCCTTTGCCTCTTGGGCATGCAGATCCTCACCGTCGCGAACCATCTGCTCCTCTTCTACCTCGGGTTGGAGTTGATGTCGCTCGCCCTCTACGGGTTGGTCGCGTTCGACCGCAACAATGACCTGCGCGCCGAGGCGGGGATGAAATATTTTGTCCTTGGTGCCTTGGCTTCGGGCCTCCTGCTCTACGGGATGTCGCTGATCTATGGTGCGACGGGCACCTTGTCGCTGCCTGAGGTGGCGTCCGTGGCCTCAATCCGCCCCGGGGAGGAGCGGATCTTTGGCTTTGGTCTTGCGTTTCTGGTTGCCGGGATCGCCTTTAAATTCGGAGCGGTGCCTTTCCACATGTGGGTCGCCGACGTCTATCATGGGGCACCGACGCCGGTGACGTTGCTCCTCTCTTCCGCTCCGAAGCTTGCGGCGTTTGCGCTCGCGTTTCGGCTCCTTGTCTTCGGTTTCTTCGAGTACGCCCACTACTGGCAACCGATGCTGCTGATCGTGGCGCTCGCGTCGATCGTGCTCGGCAACCTCGCGGCGATCGTGCAGAAGAATTTGAAGCGGATGCTTGCCTATTCGGGAATTTCCCATGTCGGCTTTATCCTGCTGGGGTTTGCGGTAGGGGTCGTTGAGGGGGATCAGCAGCTCGCGCTCAACGCTTACAGCGCGACGCTCTTCTACGCGATCGTCTATGCGCTGACGAGCCTGGCGAGCTTTGGGCTGATTCTCCTCATGGCTCGAAGCGGCTTTGAGGCGGAGTGGCTCGACGACGTGAAGGGACTCAATCAAAAAAGTCCCTGGTTTGCCGCGATGTTGCTGATCACGATGTTCTCGCTTGCGGGTGTCCCGTTTTTTGTCGGCTTCTTTGCCAAACTCGCGGTGCTGCAAGCGGTGGTTGCTGCGGGCTACCTTTGGGTTGCCGTCGCGGCGGTGGTGATGTCGCTGATTGGCGCTTTCTACTATCTTCGGGTGGTGAAATTGGCCTACTTCGATGAACCGCTTGACCGGCAACCGCTCATCGCGTCGAGCGAAACCCGGGTGCTCCTCTCGGGCAACGCCCTTGCGCTTGCCCTTTTTGGGCTCTTGCCTCAAGGGTTGATGTCCCTTGCCGCCTACGCGATGATCGCGTCGCTGTAGTTGAGCACACGATGCGATGAGCAGGAATCGAGCGGACGACCCACCGCATCTCGTCGAGACGGCGCTCGAGTCGCTGCGGATGTGGCAGGGGCGGTTGTTGGATGTGTGGCGCGACACGGTTCGTCTGCCCAACGGTCAAACGGCAACCCGGGAATACATTCGCCACCCCGGCGCCGTAGTCGTCATTGCCATCGACCACGCGCAGCGCGTCGTACTCGAGCGGCAGTACCGCCATCCGGTGGGCGAAGTCGTTGTCGAGCTTCCTGCCGGTAAGCTCGATTCCGGAGAGGAGCCGCTCGCGTGCGCCCAACGCGAACTCCAGGAGGAGACCGGTTTTACCGCCGCTTCTTGGTGCTATCTCGGTTCGTTCTGGCCCTGTATTGGTTACAGCAACGAGGTGATTCACGTTGCGCTTGCACGCGACATTACCCCGGGGGAGCGGATGCTCGACGAAGGGGAACACCTCGACGTCTTTCTTCTTCCTCTTGCGACCCTGCTCGATGAGGCGAAAGCGGGGCGGATTCGCGACGGCAAAACCCTATCTGCGCTTTGGTTTGCGCTTCCCTTTCTCTCTTCCTCGACGTGACTTTATCGTCTGATCCGGGCGTGCTATATTCATCAGACGATCCGCGCCGGAGAGGATGATGGGAAAACCGTTGCAGCTGGTCTATGCCCAATCGGGGGGGATGACCGCGGTGATCAACGCGAGCGCGGCGGGGGTGATCGCTGCCGCGCAGCGTCTGAACGTCTCCCTCTATGCCGCCCGTTTTGGCATCCAGGGGCTTCTTTCCGGGGAGTTGATTCCTGTCCCACCCCTCTCCGATGCGGCGCTCAAAAGGCTCAGCCACACGCCGGGTGGCATTTTTGGCACGGCACGCCGCGATCTCCCTGACCCTGAAGTCGATCGAGAGTGTTACGACCAGCTCTTCGCGGTCCTGGAGCGGTACGATATCGACGGCCTCCTCTACAACGGCGGAAACGGCTCGATGGCGACCGTCGCACAGATCGACCGAGAAGCGAAGCGGCGCGGTTACCCGTTGCGGGTCATCGGCATCCCCAAGACAATCGACAACGATCTCGAAGGGACCCACTTTTCACCCGGTTACCCCTCAGCGGCTCGCTATTTGAGTACCAGTTTTCTCGAAGCCTCACTCGACCTCGCGTCGTTCCCTGCGAAGGGAGCGCGCGCGTTTGTCATGGAGACAATGGGGCGCAACACGGGCTGGCTCGCCGCTGCGGTCAAAGCGGCTTCAGAAGTGCTTGCTGACGAAGGTCCCCATCTCATTGTCCTGCCGGAGATGCGCTGGCAGAAGGAGACCCTTTTAGCAGCAGCCGACGCTGCGATCCGACGCTTCGGCTATTGCACCGTCGTCGTTTCCGAAGGGGTGACGCTCGACGGGCAGCCACTCGCGTACCAAGGAGTCGAGCAACGGCGCTATATCCAGTTGGGCGGGGCCGGGAGTGTCGTCGGCGGATGGCTGCGCTCCGAACTCGGCGCCAAAGTGCACGTCGCGGTGCCCGACTATCTGCAACGGGCGGCCAGCCACTGGGTGAGTGCCGTCGACCATGCGCTTGCGTGGCAGGTGGGCGAAGTTGCGGTGGCTTGGGCTGTCGAGGCTGGATACTCTGGCGTGATGGTTGGGATCACACGCGACGGGCGAACGGGTGATTGGCACCTCGAACCGGTTGCAGCGAGTGAGGTCGGCAACCGGGAGCGCCGCTTCCCGCGCGAATGGTGCCGCGAACCGTTCCAGGTCGACGCCGCTTTCCTCGACTATCTGTTACCGCTCCTTGAAGGGTGTCCACAGATCCCCTGTGGTCGGCATGGTCTTCCCGATTTCTTCTCTTTGGCCGAACTGAGTCCGGTTGCATGAACGGCAACGACCACTTTTCCGCCCTCTCTCAAGTTCTCGATGCCTTGGAATGGGGCTACTGGCAGCGTGACCTCGCAACAGGGGAGATGGTCTGGTCGGAGACCTTTCGTCGCCAGCACGGCATTGCGCTCGACGAACCGGCGCTGCGCGAAGTTTTTCTCACCCACCTTCACCCTGACGACCGCGACCGTTTCGTTGCGCAGGTGGAAGCGGCCTACCAGGCGGGGCGGGGGGTGGTCTATTACCGCGCCCTGTTGCCCGACGGCACGGTTCGTCCTTTCGTCGTTCGGATCGTCGTGATCGAAAATGAAGCGGGGAGGCGGGTTGCCTATGGGATCAACCGCTATGACGAGCGCCATCGACAACTCGACGCGGCGCTTGCTGAGCGGACCCGTACCCTCAACGCAGTGATTGCCGCGCTGCCGGTGGGGCTCCTCGTCTTTGACGCCGAGTTGCACCTCCGCTACTGGAACGATCTCGCTTTCGCGATTCTCGATCTCCCCCGGGAACTCGCGCGCGATGGGGCAACCTTCGCCGAACTGATTCGAATTCCTGCCGAACGGGGTGAGTATGGACCCGGTGACCCAGAGCAGTACGTGGCTGAGCGGGTGGCCTTGGCAAAACAGTTTCTTCCCCATCGCCTGGAGCGGCGCCACCCCAACGGGCGTTGGCACCTGGTGCAGGGTGTCCCCTTTTTCGATGACGAGGGGAGGCCAGCCGGGTTTGTTTCCACCTTCACCGACATCACTTCGATCAAAGAGACCGAGGCAGCGCTGCAGGTCACGCTCGACCGCCTCCGGACCCTTGTCGACCATCTGCCGAGCGGCGTCTCCCTTTTCGACGCCGACCTCAATCTTCGCGTGTGGAATCGCCGCTTTGCCGAATTGCTCGACTTCCCTGTGGAGATGCTCGAGCGCGGAGTCGATTTCCCTGCGTTGTTGCGTTTCAACCTCGAACGTGGCGAATACGGTGCGGTCACTGACCCCGAGGCATTCTTGAGAGAACGGGTAGAGATGGCGCGTCGCTTCATACCTCACCAGATGGAGCGAACACGCCCCAACGGACGCACGTTACAGATCGTTGGGCAACCGATCCCTTCCGGGGGTTTTGTCACGATCTACTCCGACGTGACCGAAGAGCGACGGGCAGAGGCGGAGTTGCGCCGGTTGGCACTCCACGATGAGCTGACAGGACTCACCAATCGGGCGGCGCTGATCGCGCAACTGCCGCGCTTATGTGAAGAGGCGAAACGGCGAGGGGAGCCCCTGGCGCTCCTCTTTGTCGACCTCGACCGGTTCAAATGGGTCAATGATACGGCGGGGCACGAGGTGGGGGATGCGGTGTTGCGCGCTGCAGCAGAACGGTTGCGCGACGCGGTGCGGGGAAGTGATCTCATCGCGCGGGTCGGGGGCGATGAATTCGTCGTGGTGACCTCGGTGCGGATGGCCACGCAGGCAGGAGACCTCGCCCAGCGCCTCATCGAACGCTTTGTGGTCCCGTTCGAAGTCCATGAGAGCTCTTGGCAACTGACCCCGTCGATCGGCATTGCTCTTTTTCCGGACGATGCACAGGAGCCCCAAGCGTTATTGCGGGCCGCAGACCTCGCGATGTACCGCGCCAAAGCGGAAGGGGGAAACCGTTTCGCCTTTTTTACCCGAGCGATGCAAGAGGAGGCCGAACAGCGGAGCCATCTGGAACAGCGCCTGCGGCAGGCGATCCACCACGAACGCCTCTCCGTGGTCTTCCAGCCGATTTGCACCGCCGAGGGCCAGGTGGTGAGCGCCGAGGTGCTGTTGCGCTGGCACGACGAGGTGTTGGGGAATGTCTCTCCGGCGCGTTTCATTCCGCTTGCCGAAGAGGTGGGGTTGATGCCGAGTATCGGTCGCTGGGTCCTGAGCACGGCGCTCCGCCACTTTGCCCAGTGGCAGAGGGTGCAGCTTGCACCGGCGACGATTGCCGTCAACCTCTCAGCGCACCAGCTCTATGATCCCGATCTCACCGCGACTGTGCTCGCCGCGCTCAGCGAAAGCGGCGTTGCTCCCCATTGCCTGACCCTTGAAATTACCGAGTCGGCGATGATGCGCGATCCAAATCTGGCGAAGCAGCAGGTCGAAGAGCTGGCCAAGCTGGGAATCACCTTCGCGATCGACGACTTTGGCACCGGCTACTCGTCGCTCGCCTACCTCCATACTTTCCCTCTGACCAAGTTGAAGATCGACCGAACCTTCGTTGCGCCGCTCGCGACCGATGATACGGACGACGCGATTGTCGATGCCACGATCCAGATGGCCCATCGTCTTGGGCTCCAAGTGGTCGCAGAAGGGGTTGAGTGTGAGGCGCAGCGCGACCATCTCCGCCGCCTTGGTTGTAACCTCTACCAAGGCTACTGGTTCGCGCGGCCGATGGGTGCGATCGAATTCGCCACCTTTTGCCAACAGCACCGGTAACCCCATTGGTAAAAAATGCTTCATCCGTGGTGCGGTTTTTTGAGCGCGTTCCAGCGTAGCCCTGTAACCCACAGCCCAAGCAGATAGAGGAGCGCCCCGCCGCTGGTCACGCTCACCAACGCTACGACGCGGTAACCCCACGGGGCATGCGTCGCCTCTTGAAGCCAAGCGTGGGTAAGTAGGAGAAAAAGGGTGAGGAGCGCGAGCGCAGTTCCGGTCTGCCCAAGAAAGCGTGCCCACCCGGGTTGCCAACGGAAGTGGCCCTGGCGCAGTAAAACGGCAAGTAGATACCCGGCATTCCCCCATGCGGCGAGCGAGAGCGCAAGCGCAAGTGCCCAATGGCCCCAGGTGAACACCAAAAGGAAGAGAAGGTTGAGCGCTTGGGTGACCACAAGGGTCAGAATTGCCCCCTTCACAGGGGTACGGGTATTTTGCCGGGCATAGAAGCTCGGCGCCAGAATCTTCACCGCGATGAGCGGCACGAGTCCGACGGCGTACGCCGCGAGCGCCTGCGCGGTCGCGTGGGCGTCCCCCGCGGTAAATGCACCGCGCTGAAAGAGGAGCGTCGTGATCGGCTCGCCGATCAGGGCGAACGCCAGCGCACACGGGGCGGTCAGCAGCCAGGTCATGCGCAGCCCCCAATCGATCAGTCCCTGGTACTGCTGCTCATCCTTGCGTGCAATCGCTTTGCTCAGGTGGGGGAGCAGAATCACCCCCAAAGCAGCGCCGAAGAGACCCGCGGGGAGTTCCATCAGACGGTCCGCATAGTAGAGCCACGAGAGGCTGCCGGTGGGAAGGAGCGAGGCAAAGAGGGTGTTGAGCAGCAGCGACACCTGGGCGGCCGACACCCCCAACACCGCAGGACCCATCAGTGCCAGAATCCGTTGCACCCCGGGGTCGCTCGGGCACCAATTCCACCGCGGGGCAAACCCGATCGACGGGAGCTTCACCCAGTGCCAAAGGAACTGGAGCACGCCGCCGACGAGGACCGAATAGGCGAGCCAATAGGGGGTGAGGAGGTCCAGAGCCCACCCGATCGTCAGAATCACGATGAACGCCAGATTGAGTGCGATGGGCGTAGCCGCAGGAAGGCGGAAGTAACCCTGACTGTTGAAAAGGGCAGAGGAGAATGCGACCAACGCCATGAAGAGGATGTAGGGGAAGGTCAAGCGGGTCATGGCGACGGCCCAGGAGAACCGCTCGGGCTCGTCGGCAAAACCGGGGGCGACCAGGCGCACGAGCCACTCAGCACCGACCACCCCCGCAACCGTGACGGCGCCCACAGTGACAAAAAGGAGCGTAAAGACGCGGTCAGCCAACTCCTTGGTGCGCGCGCTCGATTCGGTGGTCTGGGTCTGGGTGAGCACCGGTACGAAGGCTTGGGAAAAGGCCCCTTCGGCAAAGAGGCGCCTCAGGAGATTGGGTAAGCGAAACGCGACGACGAAGGCGTCGGTTGCCGCTTGGGCGCCAAAGAGCGCAGCAATCAGGATGTCCCGCAGGAATCCCAAAAGGCGCGATAGAAGGGTGAAAGAGCTCACTTGAGCGAGCGTTTTGAGGAGATTCATCCCAAACTGCCTTGCGCTGGGGGCGAGAAAAGGCTAGAATTATAGTTTCTGGTGCATGAATTTCGATTGGGGAAGAGATGGCCAATACGGCACAAGCACGCAAACGCGCCCGGCAAGACTTGAAGCGGCGGGCACACAACAGGAGCTTGCGTTCGCGGCTGCGTACCGCGATCAAATCGGTTCGGATGGCGATCGCCTCGGGGAACCCGGAGGCAGCGAAAGCCGCTTACCAAGCAGCGCAGTCGGTGATCGACTCGATTGCCGGAAAAGGGATCATCCACAAGAATGCGGCTGCCCGTTACAAGAGCCGCCTGGTTGCCAAAATCAAAGCGATGGCGTGACCCTCTAGACTCTTCGGTAAAGGCGGCCCCGTGCCGCCTTTACTATTACTTGTTCGCTTCTTCTTGTGTTTTCTCAGAGGGCGCGACGGTACAGACGTCGCGATAGCGGATCTCAAGCTTGTTGTCTTTCGCGAAATTGATCAAGAAACGGTAGGCCGTCGGCTGCACCTGGTAGAGCTTCGCGTCGACTTCCACGGTTTTGACGCCGTCGATCGTCGGGCCCGGACGGACAAACGGCGAATAGCGCATGCGGTTGTCCGCACCCATCGTTGCCATGATGCCACAGAGGCGTTCAGCCCAGTCGCTCGGACGGAAACGCCGGCCATCGACAGTCTGTCCGACGATCAGAAAGTCGCTGACTTCAACTTCGTTTTCCATGATGGGGCAGTTAGATAAATTGAACCGTAATTATACGCCACTGCGGAGCCGATGCCGCTTATGCGATAATCACGGCGTGCGATTGTCGTAAGGAACGCTTCATGCTGGATGCCATTCGCCGCCGCAAACGCATTGCGCAGGTGATTCTGCTGCTGTTGATCGTCCCGTTCGCCTTTTTTGGGGTCGAGCGCTATTTTTCGTCGGGCCCCTCACGCACGGAAGTCGCAACGGTAGGGGAACGGGCGATCTCTGTCGCTGCACTCCAAGAGGCGCTCCAGCGACAAGCCGATCAATTGCGCGCCCAGATGGGGAGCGCCTTCGACCCCAATGTGGTGCGGAACCCCTCCTTTGTTGAAGGGGTGGTCTGGCAGCTTGTCGAACGTGAACTGCTGGTGAATGAGGCCCACCGTCTTGGCCTGCGAGTACCCGAAGCGGTGGTTCGGCAGACGCTCGCGTCGATTCCCGCCTTTCAACGTAACGGCCGTTTCGACTATGACGTTTATCAACAGGCGTTGCGCGCCCAGGGTCTGACCCCGGTCCGTTTCGAGGCGCTCGTTCAGGAGGATCTGGTGATCGAGAAGCTCGTCGCTGCGGTCCGAGGCGCTGTCGTCCACCCCCAGAGCACGCAAATTCTTTTACGCTGGCAGGAGGAGGAGCGCCACCTGCGCTGGCAGCGGCGCTCCATCGCGGAGCGGGCGGCAACACTCCCTGTTGACGATCAAGCGGTGCAAGCCTACTTTGAAGCAAACCGCGACCGTTTCCAGAAACCGGCGTATGCGGCGCTCGAGTATGTCGTGCTCGACCCGGCGAAGGTCGCGGTCGAGCCGATCAGCGATGAGGCGGTCGCAGCCGCATTTGAGGCGCGCAAAACCCGCTACCGGCAACCCGAAAAGCGCCATGTCCGCCACATCCTGATCAGTAAGTCGGGAGGTGATCAGACGCCTCCGCAAGCGGTCGAACTGCTTTACGCCGAACTGCAGGGAAAGGACGAAAACGGTTTTGCTGAAGTCGCCAAAGCCCGCTCTGAGGATCCTGCGACACGCGATCGGGGTGGCGACCTCGGTTGGGTGACTGCCGAAGATCTGCCGGCGCCGCTCGCACAGGCGGTTTTTGCGCAACCGGCGACGGGTCTTTTGGGCCCCGTTGCGAGCGACTTCGGCTGGCACCTCATTTGGGTCGCAGCGATTGAACCGGCCAAAGAGCCCTCCCTCGCCGAAGTGGCTGAGGAGCTGCGCGCCGAGTTGGCACAAGAGGCGCGTAAAAAACGGTTTGCGCAACTCTCTGCGGAACTTGCCGATTTGGCGTTCGACGCGGTCGACCGGCTCAACCCTGTTGCCGAACGGATCGGCGCCCCGATCGAAAAGAGTGGTTTGGCGCCGCTCGCTTCGCTCAAACTCAACGACGGAACGCCGCTGCCCGCCAACGTGCTGGCGCACCTCTCGAGCGACCGAGCGCGGCGGGGTGAAAACCTGGAGCCGATCACGCTTCCCGACGGGCGGATCGTGGTGGTGCGCGTCACCGCTTTCGAGCCGGAGCGGCCGCTCACATTCGACGAAGCGAAAGAGGAGGCGATTCGCGCTTGGCGGCAAGAGCGGGCAAAGGCGCTCCTCACCGACGAGCTGAAGCAGGCCACCCCACCGCACACCGGGGAAGTGGTATGGGATGGCGAAAAGCGGATCAAACGCAACGACACGACGCTTCCGCGCGAAGTGGTCGACGCCGCGTTTGCCCTTGAACGTCAATCCGGAACGCGTCAGGTGGTTGCGACAGGCGATACCGTCTGGTTACTCGAGCTGGTCGATATCACGACGCCAGCGTTGCCCGCCAATGACCCGCGGATCGCACCGCTTACCGAGCAACTCCGCGCGTTCTACGGGAGCGCCCAATACCGTGCCTGGTTGCGCACGCTCGAGGGCCGCTATCCCGTGCGGATCCGTCAGGAGGCGGTGCGCGCGTTACTCAATCCCTGAGACATGCGCTTGACACCCCCGCCGCGGCCATTGGACCGCAGCGGGGGGATGAGCAAAGGGGAGTTCAAAGTGTCAGGGGTTCGGGGTTCCCCAGCGCGACGTTGTGGAAACCCCCATCGACGTAGAGAATCTCCCCGGTGATACCGCTTGCGAGGTCTGAGAGGAGAAACGCGGAGGCGTTCCCGACCTCTTCGATCGTCACGTTGCGGCGCAGCGGCGCGTGGTGTTCGTTGTAACGCAGCAGCCGGCTAAAACTTCCGATCCCTGAGGCGGCAACGGTCTTGATCGGTCCCGCCGAGACGCCATTGACCCGAATCCCTTCCGGCCCCAAACAGGCGGCGAGATAGCGCACCCCCGCTTCCAAACTCGCTTTGGCCATCCCCATCAGGTTGTAGTTGGGCATCGTGCGCACCGCGCCGAGATAGGTGAGGGTGACCATCGACGCCTGCCGGTTCTGCATCAGCGGGCGAAAGGCTTTCGCCATGAGCGGAAAACTCGCGGCGCTCACTTCGTGGGCAATCCGAAACGCCTCGCGCGAAAACCCTTCGAGGAAGTCTCCTTCCAGCGCTTCGTTGGGGGCATAGGCGATCGAATGGACAAAGCCGTCGAGCTCGCCCCATTCGCGTTCGATCCGCTGCGCCAGTGCGCTGATCTCCTCGTCGCGCGTGACGTCGAGCGGCGCGATGAAGTCGGCGTTGAACTCTTCGGCGAACTTGGCAATCCGCGCTTCAAAGCGCTCGTTTTGGTAGGTGAAGGCCAATTTTGCCCCTTCACGGGCGCATGCCTGGACGATTCCGTACGAGATGGACCGGTTGCTCAAAAGTCCGGTGATGAGAATCTTCTTTCCCGCCAAAAAACCCATCGACTGCTCCTTGAAGAGAATGCGGTTATCTTACCATGGTCGCGAAGAGGAGGGAAAAAGCGGCCGGGTTACCGGTTAGCCACGCGCAGCAACCGTGCTTTTTCGCGTTCCCAGTCGCGCTCTTTGGCACTTTCCCGTTTGTCGTGGAGTTTCTTGCCTTTCGCGAGCGCAATCGTTGCTTTGATTCGCCCGTTGCGGTAGTGAAGATCGAGGGGCACGAGCGCGTAGCCCGCTCGCTCGACTTTGCCGATCAGCCGGTCGATCTCGCGGCGGCGCAAGAGCAGCTTACGGGTGCGCGTGGGATCGGGGCGAACGTGGGTCGAGGCGCTCGCCAAAGGGGAGATGTGCATTCCCAAGAGAAAAAGTTCGCCATGACGGACCAGAACGTAGGCCTCATTGAGGTTCACCCGCCCGGCGCGGATCGCCTTGACCTCCCACCCTTCCAGCGCGAGCCCCGCCTCGAAGGTCTCTTCGATGAAGTATTCGTGGCGGGCTTTGCGGTTTTCGACGATGTTCATGGAGGCTACCGTTCCATGCGGTACAATTGAACAATTATACCGGTGCGTTCCTGGGTTGCGATGGCTACTGTTCACAAACAGGTTCTGATCGACCGGCCTGCGGAAGCGATGTTCGTTCTGGTCGACCACTGCGAGCGCTATCCCGAATTCCTCCCCTGGTGCGGTGGGGCGGAGGTCCATGAGCGGACGCAAACGGTGACCGACGCAACACTCAAGGTCGATTTCCACGGGATCAAGACCCATTTTCGCACCGCGAACGCCAAAAACCCCCCTTTTGAAATGACCATCGCCCTCAAAGAGGGGCCGTTCCGCCATCTCTACGGCCACTGGCGTTTCCAGCCCCTGGGCACGCTCGGCTGTAAGATCGAATTCGAACTCCATTACGAATTCGCCAGCAAGCTCCTTGAGAAGGCGCTCGGCCCCGTTTTTCACAAAATTGCCCAAACCTTTGTCGACGCCTTCGTTGCCCGTGCGCAACAGATGACGCCAGAGGAGTGGCAGGCACTCACCGAAAGAGAGCAGTCCCATGGTTGATCACCTCCAGGTTGAGGTCGTCTATGCCCCCGCTCCCCACGTGGTTGATCGGGTGGTCCTGGAACTTCCGCAGGAAAGTACCGTGGGCGATGCGATCGAGCGCTCCGGGATCCTTTTGCGCCACCCTGAGATCGACCTCAACGGCAAGAACCGCGTCGGGATCTATGCCAAACCGGTAACACTGGCCACACCGCTTCGTGACCGTGATCGGGTGGAAATCTACCGCCCGATCGTCGCCGATCCGAAAGAGGCAAGGAAAAAGAGAGCGACGAAGAAGCTATAATCTCTTTTTGGCTGGAGAGTGACGATGCGCCTCAGGAAACTTGCCCTGACCTTCGATGATGTCCTTTTGGTGCCCCGCTATTCCCAGGTCCTCCCTCGCGAGGTCGATCTCGCGACGAAGGTGACGCGGGCGATCCGTCTCAATATTCCGCTCGTCTCCGCCGCAATGGACACGGTGACCGAGTCGCGGCTAGCGATTGCGCTCGCCCAAGCGGGGGGAATCGGGATTATTCACAAGAACCTCTCGGCAAAGCAACAGGCGGCCGAAGTGGCGAAGGTCAAGCGCTTTGAATCGGGGATCCTAAAAGATCCCGTCACGATTCCGCCCACTCTGACGGTGGGTGAGGTCCTTTCGATGACGCGCCAATTGGGCATTTCAGGCCTCCCGGTTGTCGATGAGGGGCGGGTGGTGGGGATCATCACCCATCGCGACCTCCGCTTCGAAACCCGACTCGATCTCCCCGTCTCTGCGATCATGACCCCGCGGGAGCGGCTGGTCTTTATCCGCGAAGGCGAGAGTATCGAAAAAGCCAAAGAGCTAATGCACGCCCATCGTTTGGAGCGGGTGCTGATCCTTGGCGAGGACGACAGTTTGAAAGGGTTGATCACCGTCAAAGATATCCAGAAGTCGACGGAGCACCCCTTCGCCGCGAAGGATGCGGAAGGGCGGCTCTTGGTTGGCGCGGCGATCGGCGTGGGCGCGGGAACCGAAGAGCGCGCGGAGCTGCTCGTTGACGCCGGGGTCGACGTGATCGTCGTCGACACCGCGCACGGCCACTCGCAAGGGGTAATCGACCGTGTCCGCTGGATGAAACGCCAATTCCCCAATGTTCAAGTGGTGGGCGGCAACATCGCCACCGCTGAGGCTGCTCGCGCACTCGTCGATGCCGGTGCCGACGCGGTCAAAGTCGGGATCGGACCTGGCTCGATCTGCACGACGCGGATCGTTGCGGGGGTCGGGGTGCCGCAGATCACGGCGATTGCCGATGTCGCCGAAGCGCTCACGGGCAGCGACGTACCGTTGATCGCTGACGGGGGGATCCGCTTTTCCGGCGATATCGCGAAGGCGCTCGCCGCTGGGGCCCATTGTGTGATGTTGGGTGGGCTCTTTGCCGGTACCGAAGAGGCGCCGGGCGAGACGGTGCTCTACCAGGGGCGTTCCTACAAGGCGTATCGTGGGATGGGGTCGCTCGGGGCGATGCAGGCCGGAGCTGCCGACCGCTATTTCCAAGAGACCACCGCGAACGTCGATAAGTTTGTCCCCGAAGGGATCGAGGGTCGCGTCCCCTACAAGGGGCCCGTCGCGGCGGTGATCCATCAGCTGGTGGGGGGGGTGCGCTCGGCGATGGGGTACCTCGGCTGCAGAACCATTGAGGAGCTCCACGCCCATGCGGAGTTTGTCCAGATCACCTCGGCAGGCGTCCGCGAGTCGCACGTTCATGACGTGCAGATTACCAAAGAGGCTCCCAACTATCATCTCGATTGATCTCCCCAGAGAAGCGGCGATGGCGCATCACGACAAAATTTTGATTCTCGACTTCGGCTCCCAGCTCACCCAGCTGATTGCCCGCCGCGTGCGGGAGCAGCAGGTCTACTGTGAAATCCACCCGTTTGACGTCTCGGATGCCTTCGTCCGTTCGTTTGGTGCCAAAGGGGTAATCCTTTCGGGGGGGCCCAATTCGGCGTATGAGGCACTCGATTGGCGGGCGCCGCAAGCGGTCTTCGAGCTCGGCGTGCCAGTGTTGGGAATCTGCTATGGTATGCAGACGATGGCCGAGCAGCTCGGGGGGCGGGTGGCGCCGAGCGGCAAGCGGGAGTTTGGCTACGCCGAAGTTCGGCTCCGCAACCATAGCCCACTCTTCGAGGGCATCGAAGATCGCCGCGATGAAGCAGGTCACGCTTACCTCGATGTCTGGATGAGCCACGGCGACGCGGTGGTTGCCCTCCCTCCCGGCTTTGTCGTGATCGCCGAAAACGACGCGACGCCGGTCGCGGCGATGGCCGATCCGTCACGCCACTTCTACGGGGTGCAGTTTCACCCCGAGGTGACCCATACGCTCAAAGGGCGAGAGATTCTCGGCCGCTTCGTCCATGAGATCTGCGGCTGCGGCTGGGATTGGACGATGCCCGAGTTCATCCCGGAAGCGATCGCACGCATCCGTGAAACGGTGGGCGACGAGGAGGTGATTCTCGGGCTTTCGGGCGGCGTCGATTCGAGTGTTGCCGCGGCGCTCATCCACCGGGCGATTGGCGAGCAGCTCACCTGTGTTTTTGTCGACAATGGGTTACTGCGCCTCCACGAAGCGGAGCAGGTCAAGGAGACCTTTGCGCGCCACTTCGGGATGCGGGTCGTGGCAGTCGACGCCTCGGAGCGCTTTTTGCACGCGCTTGCGGGGGTGAGTGACCCCGAAGAGAAACGGAAAATCATCGGGCGGGTCTTCGTCGAGGTGTTTCAGGAGGAGGCGCAGAAGCGCAGCAACGCGAAGTGGCTCGCACAAGGGACAATCTACCCCGATGTCATCGAATCGGCGGGAAGCAAAACCAAAAAGGCGCAGGCGATCAAAAGTCACCACAATGTGGGGGGGTTGCCGGAGACGCTCAATTTGAAACTTTTGGAGCCGCTTCGCGAGCTCTTCAAGGATGAGGTGCGCGCGCTGGGGATCGCGTTGGGGCTACCTTATGAGATGGTCTATCGCCACCCCTTTCCTGGCCCGGGCCTAAGTGTACGGATCCTCGGGGAGGTCAAACGGGAGTACGCCGATATTTTGCGCCAAGCCGATGCGATCTTTATCGACGAGCTGCGCGCAGCCGATTGGTATGACAAGGTGAGCCAGGCGTTTGCCGTGTTCCTACCGGTGAAGAGCGTCGGCGTGATGGGCGACGGGCGCACCTATGAGTATGTGGTGGCGCTGCGCGCTGTTCAGACACACGACTTCATGACTGCTGATTGGGCGGAACTTCCCCATGGGTTGCTGAAGCGCGTCGCCAACCGGATCATCAACGAGGTGCGGGGGGTGAACCGCGTCGTCTACGACATCTCCGGCAAACCTCCGGCGACGATCGAGTGGGAATAGGGTAGCAGTTTCGAGCGATGCTTCGCACTCCGGTTAGACTCCACGAGCTTCTGATCGGCAAACCGATGCCGTTCGACGTCTATGACCGCGACGGGCGGCTGCTCCTTCGCCGCGGCTACGTGATCGAAACTGAGCAGGAGAAACAGAAGCTCTTCAAGCTCGGCCCAGAGCGCGACGTGTCGACCGATGAGCGTTTTCGCGCGGCGCTTGCAAGTGCTGGTCGCGTCGACATCAAAGGGAGCGAGGAGGGAAAGAAATCTGTCAGTTTGCCCTTTACCGAGCTCCATCTTCTCCCGGGGGAGATTCTCCAGATCAAGATCGAAGGGGATGACCAGCCGCTCTGGTCGCGCTACATCGGGATGGTCCGCAACAAATCGCTCTTGATCGAGGGGATCACCCGTAACGACGTCGCGATCTTCGTCAAGGAGGGCTCGACCATTCAAGTCAAAGGGACCTCGGGGTCGTACGCCTTCCTCTTTTCTGCATCGGTTCTCGCCAACATCTCCAGACCTTTCCCCTACCACCACTTGACCTATCCGAGCGAAGTTCGGGCGTTACGGTTGCGGCGCAGCGAACGGGTACCTGTTCGCATCGTTTGCGCGGTGATCACGAAAGATGGCGAAGCCCACGGCGGAGTGCTCCTTGACCTCTCGCTGGGAGGCGGATTGCTGGCCACTCGCCACCCGTTGGCGGTGGGGGAGCAAATTACTTTGAAGTTCAAGCTCAACCTGGTTGGCAGCGAGCTGATCCTGAGTGTCCTGGCCGAGGTGCGTTCCAAACGACCCCTCGAGCAGACGCGCGATGGCGACGGTTACGGCGTTCAGTTTCTCGACATGACGCCTGAGGAGACTCTGGCGCTCCTCACCTACATTCAAGCGGTCCAATCTGGCGCGGTCTCTTGAATCAATTGCGCAGCAGATCCAACTGGAAATGGACGCGAAGGAACGCCTGGAAGCGCTCAACCGTCCGAAGCGCCGCCTGAAGTTCCGCCCGTTCGAGACGGGTGAGCGCTTTGAGATCGACGACGTTACTCGGTTTTTTCCCTGCGTCGATCGCGTCGAGCTGATTACGAAGCCGCAGCGCAAGCAAGAACGCCAACGCGGAGGGGAGCTCCCGGCTCTCTTTTTCCGGAAGCACCCCCTTTTCGGTGAGGGTGCGGATTCGCGCAAAGGTGTTGCCTTCCAATGCCTGGTGCCTGAGTGCCATGGTGCGAATGCCGTCGGTGATCGCGAAGATCCCCGCCTTTTTGAGGTCCACTCCCGCTTGGATCTCCCCTTCGGGTTTCGTTTTGATGCGACCAAACCAGCCCAGCGGAACAGCGAAGCGGACGCTATTTTGCGCCATGCGGGCAAAAAAGAGGGCCTCGTCATGGGCGCGTTCGTAGAAGAAGCGACGGAGCGCCTCCGTCATGGTGTCGTTTCCCGCCAACGTGCGCACGTCGGCAAACATCGCTGCATTGAGCACATGTTCCGGCGTGGGGCGTTCGACCCATGCCTGAATCTGCTCGGCCCAATCGGCTCTCCTTCGCCGCCACGAGGGGTTGCGGGTCATGATGTTCCCGGGACACGGGGGAAAGCCAATCGCGAGGAGCCCCTCCGAGATCCGCTCGCCGAGGCGGTGCGCCGCGTCGGCCTCCTCAGCGGTGAGGTCATCGGCAAGGATGAGGGCGTTGTCCTGGTCGGTTGCGAGCGTCTGTTCGCCGCGCCCTTGGCTACCCAGCACGACAAAGGCAAAGCGCTCAAGCTCAAGGCCGCACTCTTTAGCGGTCAACTCGACAACCCTGCGCGCCAAGGCATCATTGAGAAACGCGATCACCGCGACCAGCTCTTCGATTGGGGTTTGGGTCCTGGCGAGGATCGCTACGAGCTCTTCGAGCATCTGCTGTTGCACCTTGAGCGCTTCCAGCGACCCCGCCCGTTCGATCTCCAGCGCCATCAAATGGGGGGAGTGGCGCTGCGTTTTGAGGATATCGCTTTGCGATAGAATCCCGATCGCTTTGCCTGTCTCGTCGCTCACCACGATCCGATGAATTCCGCGGCGCGCCATCTCGAGGAGTGCCGCGTGAAGCGGTGCGTGGCGGGGAAGCTGGATGAGGGGCGACCCCATGATCGCTTCAGCGGTAACGGTTTCAGGGGATTTGCCTTGCGCAACGATTTTGTTGCGCAGGTCGCGGTCGGTGACAATCCCCACTGCTTGCCCCGCTTTTTCGACGATGAGGCTTGAGACCCCTTCCGCTTGCATCTTGCGCGCAATCGCTACGGCGTTCTCTTCGGCGGCACAGCATTTGAGCCCCAACGAGCACCAACGCTCCACGGGATCGAAGAGAATGTTTTGGAGATGGGGGGAGTGGGTCATCGCCGTTATCCTCAAGTAGGCTGGTATTTTTGCCTCCTTTGCTATTATAGTGCGCTTTGTTGCAGGGCAGCAATTTTGGCCGGAAAAAGCGAGAGAACCACTGCGCTCACCGAGCAGCGCCTCTGGGATCGTGTCTGGATGCGATGGGCGGTTGCTGTCGCCGAAATTTCAGAAAAGCGGCAGGAGGTTCCCGTGGGCGCGGTGGTCGTCGCGAATGGCGTGGTACTGGCGGTGGGCTACAACCACCCCATCTCCGGCGGCGATCCCACGCTTCACGCCGAAATCGTCGCCCTTCGCGCCGCGGCGGAGCGGTGTGGCAACTATCGCTTACCCCAAACAGCGCTCTACGTCACGGTTGAGCCGTGTGTGATGTGCGCGGGGGCGATCTTTCACGCCCGGGTGGGGGCGGTGATCTTCGGCGCTCCGGAACCCAAGAGCGGCGTAGCGGGCAGCGTGGTCGATCTCTTCTCTGACAGCCGCCTCAACCCCCACGCAGAGATTCGCGGGGGGGTGATGGCCAGCGAATGTGCCGCCCTCCTGCAACGCTTTTTTCGTGCCCGACGAAAGCGAGAGGCAAGATGAGTGGGCGACAGGGTGACTCCGAGGGATCTTTGCTCCCGAAACTGATCGTCTGTGTCGCAAGTCAACGCCTTTTTCTTTATGATGCGCACGGCGTGTGCCAACGGATCTACCCCATCTCGACGGCAGCAAAGGGAGTCGGGCAAGTGGCGGGAAGCGAACAGACGCCACTCGGGCGCCACCGCATTCGCGCCGTGATCGGCCGCGGAATGCCTCTGGGTACCGTTTTTCGCGCTCGCCGTCCTATAGGGGATCGGGTCAGGGGAAATTCTTTGCTGCACGCCCGCGGCCACGATCTGATTTTGACGCGGATTCTTTGGCTCTGCGGTGAAGTGGTCGGTTGGAATCGGCTGGGTGCGGTGGACACGCAGCGGCGATTCATCTACCTTCACGGCACGCAGGACGAAGCGCATCTGGGCGAACCCCATTCCCACGGCTGCATTCGGATGGGCAACAGCGATATTGCTGAATTGGCGATGCTCGCGCCACCTGGCACCCGGGTGTGGATTGTGACAGAGTGGCCAAGATGAGAGGGTAAGTTGGTGGACCGGATGGGAGTCGAACCCACGACCTTCGCATTGCGAACGCGACGCTCTACCAACTGAGCTACCGGCCCGAACGTGCATCACTGGTGGGTGGTAGTGGGATCGAACCACTGACCCCTGCCGTGTGAAGGCAGTGCTCTACCGCTGAGCTAACCACCCGCAACGTGCGAGAGACGCGAATAATACGCGATTTTTACTGGGGCGTCAAGAGCCCGGGCGGTTGAGGTCACAGAACCTTCAAGAGATCGAGCCGCAGCTCCTCTGCGCGCGCCCGCCCCTGTGTGGTCTCCATGATCGCTCGATACCACCGGCCGAAAAGGGCGCGTAGGGCTTCGTGGTCCGGGGCAGCAAAGATCTCTTCGATCAATGAGAGGTGGTCCACAGGCGTTGCCGAAAAGGTGCGCAAGGTGTTGATCATGAAGTGACGCGCCATCTCAAGCTCTTTCGGGTTTGGGGGGTTGGGAAGCGGGCGAAATGCGGTGATCGAGTCGAGACGGTCAACGGGGTTAGTGGCTGTATCGACGACGCCAACCAGCTCGATGAGCCCCAACTCCTCCAGGTTGCTCAGCAGATGGGTTAGATCGTCGGTGGCAACCAACTCCCGCAGTTGTGAGACGCTCTTTTTGCCATCGATCAAGATCAGCACGCGGCGTTGTCGGGGGGTGAGCCCAAGCGACCGGTGCTGAATCTCCGCTTGCCCCTTTTCCGTTTTGCGAAAGACCGCGTCGCTCATGCTGCCCCCCTTCTTGAGAAAGCGCTACCGGCTGATCGGTTTGTAGCGGATCCGTTTCGGTTTTGCCCCCTCTTCACCCAACCGCCGTCTCTTGTCCTCTTCGTACTCGCGATAGTTTCCAGCAAAGAAGGTCCACTGCGAGTCGCCCTCTGCAGCCAAAATATGGGTGCAGATGCGGTCGAGAAACCAGCGGTCGTGGCTGATCACCAACGCACAACCGGGAAACTCCAAGAGTGCCTCTTCGAGCGCCCGCAGCGTCTCGACGTCGAGGTCGTTTGACGGCTCGTCGAGGAGCAGCACGTTCCCCCCCTGGAGAAGGGTTTTCGCCAGGTGCAACCGCCCCCGCTCGCCGCCGGAGAGCTTGCCGACGATCTTTTGTTGGTCGGCCCCTTTGAAGTTGAAGCGCCCCAGGTAGGCGCGGCTGTTGATCTCGAAGTTGCCGATTTTGAGAATGTCTTGGCCGTTCGAGACCTCTTCCCAAACCGTTTTGTTGGGGTCGAGCCCTTCGCGCGTCTGGTCCACCGCGGCAATCTTGACCGTCGGGCCGATGAGGATCTCGCCGCTATCGGGGCGCTCCTTGCCGAGAATCATGCGAAAGAGGGTGGATTTCCCGGCGCCATTGGGACCGATGATCCCAACGATCGCCCCTTTCGGGACGATGAACGAGAGGTTGTCGATGAGGAGCCGGTCACCAAACCCTTTGCTCACTTGGTGAAACTCGATCACCTGATCCCCGAGCCGCTCCCCGGGCGGGATGAAGATCTCCTGGGTCTCATTGCGCCGCTGGTATTCGACACTGGCGAGCTCCTCGAAGCGGGCAAGACGCGCTTTGGCTTTCGCTTGCCGGCCCTTGGGGTTGCTGCGCACCCACTCGAGCTCGTGTTGCATCGCTTTAATGCGTGCGGCTTCCGATTTCGCCTCCTGCTCGAGCCGTTTCTCTTTCTGTTCGAGCCACGAGCTGTAGTTCCCTTTCCAGGGAATCCCTTCGCCACGGTCGAGCTCGAGAATCCACTCGGCAGCGTTGTCGAGGAAGTAGCGGTCGTGGGTGACGGCAACGACGGTTCCCGGGAAGCGGACGAGGTACTGCTCGAGCCACTCGACCGATTCGGCGTCGAGGTGGTTGGTGGGTTCGTCGAGGAGCAGCATGTCTGGTTTGGAGAGGAGGAGTTTCGCAAGCGCAACCCGCCGTTTCTCGCCGCCCGAAAGGTGGGCAATTTTTGCGTCCCATGGCGGGAGGCGCAGCGCGTCGGCCGCCTGTTCCATCTGGTTTTCGATGTCGGAACCGGCGTTGGCAAGGATCGCTTCGTATTTCGCTTGCTCTTCGGCCAGTTTGTCAAAATCGGCGTCCGGGTCAGCATAGGCAGCGTAGATCTCGTCGAGCCGCTTTTTCGCTTCGACGATCTCGCCCAACCCCGATTCGACCTCTTCGCGCACCGTCTTGTTCGGATCGAGTTCCGGTTCCTGCGGCAGGTAGCCGATCTTGATCCCCGGCTGCCACTGGACTTCGCCGTCATACTCCTTGTCGACGCCCGCCATGATCCTGAGCA
The DNA here is from genome assembly GCF_054657095.1 of Hydrogenophilus islandicus. Classification (NCBI taxonomy): domain Bacteria; kingdom Pseudomonadati; phylum Pseudomonadota; class Hydrogenophilia; order Hydrogenophilales; family Hydrogenophilaceae; genus Hydrogenophilus; species Hydrogenophilus islandicus. The sequence goes on from NZ_BAAHXE010000002.1 coordinate 153,748, forward strand.
GCGTCGATTTCCCAGCACCGTTGAGCCCGAGGAGCCCAATTTTTGCCCCGGGGAAGAAGGAAAGGGAGATATCTTTGATGATCTGCCGCTTGGGGGGAACCGTTTTACTCACCCGAAACATCGACATCACGTATTGCGCCATGGTTCTGACCTGTCTGTGGATCACTCAACTGAAACATTATAACGTGCGCGCGGCACGCAGATAAAAATGCCGCGGCTTTGCAGGGGCCGCGGCAGATGGCTAATGCTGGTGGCTAAAAAGATGCGCGTTGGCGCTGGGCTTAGAGGTGGAGCTTCTCTTTGAGGCGGGAAAAGCCCATCATCTTCATCAGCGCTTTTTCGTAAAAGGGTTCCGAGTTGCCGGTCTTCATCTTGTTGAGGAAGTACTTCTCAAAACCGATCTTCGCCCAGTGGACCCACTTGCCGGAAGCAAACCAGTTGACGTCGCGCGGGGGAATCTGGGGAATCGCCGCGAAAGCCGCGCCACGGTTGCCAAAGTCGGCAAGACAAAGCGCCTGCCAGCTCCCCTTGTGGGTCGGCTCTTTGCCGTCGAGTACCTCTTGGATGTTGTGGACAAGCGCAGTGACCATCGATTCGATCATGTAACCGGTCTTGGGCACTCCGGTCGGTACCGGTGTCGGCCCCACAGGGGGGATCGCGATGCAGACGCCGGCCGAGTAGATGTTGGGGTATTTGGGGCTACGCTGATACTCATTGACGATCACGAATCCACGCGGGTTGCAGAGCCCTTCGACCGCAGCGACAGCATCGACCCCCTTGAAAGCGGGGAGCATCATCGCGTGTTTGAAGGGGAGTTCGTGTTGGTGGATCACCTGTCCGGTGCGGTCGAGCTCGTCGACAAACATTTTGCCCGCTTCGACCCGCGTCGTTTTGGCATTGACGATCCAGCGAATGTCGTGCTTGCGGAACTCGTGCTCCATGATCCCCTTCGAGTCACCCACGCCGTCGAGGCCGAGGTGGCCGATGTAGGGTTCGGAGGTGACAAAAGTGATCGGCACCTTGCTGCGCAGTTTGCGCTTGCGCAGCGCAGTATCGAGAACCATCACATACTCGTAGGCGGGACCGAAACAGCTCGCGCCAGGCATCGCGCCGACGATCACCGGGCCCGGATCGGCGCAGAGCTTTTCGAAATCTTGGAAGCACTTTTCGGCATGATCGACGGTGCAGATCGATTGGGTGTATCCCCCATTCGGTCCCGAGCCGGGGACCTCGTCAAATGCCAATTTCGGACCGGTGGTGATGATGAGAAAGTCATAGTCGACGGTCTCGCCGTTTGCAAGCGTGATCTTGTTGTGGGCAGCGTCGATCTGGGTAGCAGGTTGCGCGATGAAGTCGATCCCTTTGCGTTCTAGGTAGGGGCGCAGCGGCAGAATGATGTCGTCACGCTTGCGCCAGCCCACCGCAACCCACGGGTTGGAGGGGACAAATTGGAAATAGTCGGTGGCGTTGATCACCGTGATTTTGTGGGGGGGACCGATCAAATCGCGCGCCTCATAGGCCGCCGGCACGCCGCCGATGCCAGCACCCAAGATGACGATATGGGCCATGGGGGATTCCTCCTTTGGTCAAATGACAAAAAATTATTTTCTAATACTCATAATTTGTCAATCCCCTGAAGGGTGAGCCCTACGACGCAGAGGGGGCAGCCATGGGAGGGGCATTCTGCTCAGCCTCAGGCGGAGTGTTATCGGGCAGGTAGGCGATGATCTGGCACAGCACCGCAGCAAAGTAAGGGATCGTCTGCAGGAGCAGAATCGCACTCCACAGCTGGATCTCCAACGACAACCACCCCCGTTGGGCAATCAGCAGCACGCCACTTCCGGTGATCGCCACCAGCATCCCGAGCTCTTCACGGATGGGACCAAAAAAGGCGAAGGTCCCTTTGGCCCGCCACCCCTTCGGGGTGCGGACGAAGGTCCCTTTCTTGTGGGTGAGGCCGGCGATGACGCCGCGGGCGATGGTGTGTGAGAGCCCCACGGAGAGGATCGACGCGCCCAAGATGTCGATCCATTTCGTCTTCATCGTGCGGCGGTAGAGAATTGGGCCCAACGCCGACTTGAAGGCCATGAACCCGAGCACGGGCGCAGCGAGTGTCGCCACCGGCAGGGTAAAGGTTTTCGGCGCATAGATCATCCCGATGGTCCAGAAAAGCGAACCGAGCGCGAAGATCAGGTGGAGCGCGTCGCCGAACCAGGCGAACCAGCCGGTGAGGAAGTGGTAGCGTTGCGCGAGCGTCAGCCGCGACGGCTTTTTGCCGATGAGGTAGGGCATATGGGCTTTGAGAATCTGCATCGCGCCAAAGGCCCAGCGGAAGCGCTGCGACTTGATCGCCGCAAAGTCAGAGGGCGTCAAGCCACGGCCAAAGATATGGTCGACGTAGCGGATCTCATAGCCCCGCTCCAGGAGCCGAAGCCCCAATTCGGTATCTTCACAGATGCACCACTCCGACCAGCCGCCGACCTCTTCGAGCATCGCGCGACGGATGAGCGTCATCGTGCCGTGTTGGATGAGGGCGTTGCGTTCGTTGCGGTGGTGCATCCCAATGCGGAAAAAGCCTTCAAATTCCCAGTTGCACATCCGCTGGAAGAAAGAGTGTTCATACTCGCGATGGGCTTGCGGTGCTTGCACAACTGCTACGAGCGGGGACTCGAGAAAATGGGGAATGAGGCGGGCGAGCCAGTCCCGCTCGACGACGTAGTCGGCATCGACCACCCCGACGACTTCGGCGCGGGGATCGGTCTGCTTGAGTGCAAAATTGAGCGCACCCGCTTTGAAGCCAGGCCATTTGGGGAGGTGGAAGAAGCGCACCCGATCGCCTAAGCGCGCGCAGTGGGCTTCGACCGGTTTCCAGAGCGCTTCGTCGGTGGTGTTGTTGTCGACGACGATCACTTCGAAGTGGGGATAGTCCATCGCAACGAGCGAGTCGATCGTTGCGATCACCATCTCCGGGGGTTCGTTGTAGCAGGCGAGGTGAATCGAAACAAAGGGGGCCTTCTCGGGGGGCACCGGCGGCAGGGGCGTGAAGCGCCGCCGCCACTGGCGTTTGAAGAGCACCTCGCCGAACTCAAAGCCGTGGGAAAGAAAAACCGCGACGGTCATGAGGGTCGCGCCGATGAGAAAGATCAGGCCGACGAGGTCGCCGCGCGAGAGGTAGTAATCTTTCGGAAGATAAACGCCCAGGAGGAGCACCACCACGCAGAGTTGCGTCAGCCCCATGAGCCACAATCGCCCCAAGATGTTCCATGTCGAAAGGGCGTAGGCGATGGCAAAGAGGAGCGGTGCGCCGATCAGGGTTGCGAGTCGCGCCTTCTCTTGCCAGCGGACATCGCGCACGATCAACCCTTGGAGCGAATATTTGAGTTGCCGATCGGCGTTGAAGACCCCCCAGTGGGCCCCCGCCCACCCCTCGACCGCCACTTTCCACGGCTGATCGAATGCCTCCATGATGTAGTAGTCGAGATAGGCCGAGCGGGGGTCGGCAAGGAAACCGCGGACAAAGTGGGCGGCGTTTTCGAGGGTTGCTTCGGCCCGTTCGTCGCCGCCGAGCAGGTTCGGCATCACTTCTCCACGACTCGGCCAACCGATTTCGCCAATGACCACCGGTTTTTTTGGAAATCTGGCCTGAACCTCCTCCAGTCGGCCAAAGGCGTAGTCGAGGGCGCGACTGACATCGATCCCCTCGTGGTAAGGGAGGAGGTGGATCATCACATAGTCGACGTGGTCGGCAAGTTCCGGGTTTTTCAGCCAGACGTGCCACGGCTCAGCAGTGGAGACCAGGGGGCGCCGCTTTTTATCGGGAAAGCGGCGGCGAAGCTCCGCCCGAACGCGATCGAGATACTCACTCATTTCGGCAACGGTCATCTCTTTCCTGAGGAGCGCCTCGTTACCGACGATGATGCGGGTGATGTTCTCGTACCGTTCGGCCATCGCGAGGCCCGCTGCGATCTCACGCTCCGAAAGCTCTTTGTCTGCTGAAACCCATAGCCCCATCGCGACTTCATATTTTCGTTCGTGGGCAAGGGGGTAGATGGCGGGGACATCGGTGACACCGTAGGTGCGAATCCGCTTGGTGTAGCCCGCAAGGAGATCGAGGTCAGCAGCAACCTCTTCTGCGGAAGGGTACCGTTTTTCCAGAGGGGATTGGTCGCGGCGAAATGGGGTATAAGCAAAGCCGTTGATTTCGCCAGCAACGCCCGGTGCCGTCTCCAGACGCACGTGCCAGGCCCACGCTTGCCAGAAGGCAACCAAGACGAGCGCAGTCAGAATGAGTGCAGCGAGCGCGCGGCGAAGCATTGCGAAGGGTGTTTCAGCCATAGAGACCTCGAAGAGGGTACAATCGGGGCAAAATCGGGAATGTGAGTGCCGAAATGACAGGTCACGATTCTACTCGGAATCTCGGGTCGTTGCGACGAATGGGGAAAGGGTGGTCGTTCCTTTTCGTGAGTCTCGTCGCCTTTTTGACGATCCGCTTCTTGTGGTTGGAGAGTGGTGTTGCGCCGCTCGCGTGCGGCGGCGCGTGGCAGCCGGAGCTCGGCTGGCCGTGCGTCGCGAAGTTTCTCTTGGTCCAGGCCTTCATCGAAGAGCGCACCGGCTGGGTCGCGTTGGCCCTAGCAGTGGTTGCCCATTGGCGGGGAAGACAAGGGCTCGCGTTGCTTGCCCTTTGGCTCGGACTTTTCGCCACCGTTTTCTACAGCGCTACGACCGGGGTGATTGCAGCGCTCCTTGCGTTGCCGAGCTGGCTCGGGGAGCCGTTCCCAGGCGGGAAAATGCCAGGACAATCAGAAGCGTTGTGAGCATCCAGAGGAGCGCCTGCCCGTTCATTGCCTCTCTGAGCCAGACAAAGAGCGAACAGAGGAGCGCCACACCCCCCCAGAGGCGCTCCGCGAAGGTGAGCGGCCAGGAGCGCAGCGGCGCCACCAACGCCAAGGGAAGAAAGAGGCAGGTGGCAAAATCGCGGTAGCGCCCGTCTACGGTCAGCCAGAGATTGCCGACGGCAAGGGCGAAGGTCAGATAGTAGACCGCAAGGCGCAACCCGTTGGGGGGATTGTCGCGGGTTTTTGGTGCGACTGCAAGAAGCGTCGCGACAGCCAGCGACGCGACGCCAACCGTTCCCAGTACCCACCACTCTAATGGTGTGCGATAGGCCACCCCCCCATGCTCCCACTGCCAGTGGGCGACAAAACCCAACGCAGCACCGAGGAGGGCATACTGCCAGCGGGGTCGAGAGGCAAGAGCCGCAAGGAGAAGTGCCCCAAAGAGCGCCCACGTGAGCACCGGCCAGAGGGAGGTCCGCTCCGCGACGGGACCGGTGAGGGGGAACTTGGGGGTACCCGTCACATCCAGGAGGCCCCAGAACCCTCCAACCGTGCCTTCTGAAGCCCGTTTCCACGGCTGGTCGTGCGACTCGATGAAATTGACCTCCCACCCAAAGGTGTCGGCGAGCGACAAGAGGTCGCGAACATATCTCGCCTGGTTGACGAGCGACGGAACCGCACCTTCACGCTGTTTACCGGCACTCGGCCACCCCGTTTCGCCGATCGCGATCGGGACGCCACCAAGCACTTGGCGCGCCATCGTTCGAATGCGAAAGAGGTGTTCTGCCGCCTCTTCCACGGGCTGGGGGCGATCCTCCCAGTAGGGCAGGATGTGAATGGTGGCGAGATCGACGTGGGGCAGGAGCGGCTCGCGGTAGCGGAGCCAGAACTCCCAGACGTCGGCATAGGTAACGGGTACGGTACTCGCTCTTTTGGCCGCTTCGAGGTAGCGGGCTAGCCCCTCCGGGGTCTGCTCGCGGCGCAGCAAAACTTCGTTACCGACGATGAGCCGGGTGACGGTCCCGCGGTAGCGGTTCGCGAGCTCAATCGCACGCGCGAGCTCTTTTTGATTTTTTACGTCGTCGCGGCCGATCCACGCCCCGAGCCAAACAGTGAGGCCGTAGCGCTCGGCAATTTCTGGAACGCGGTCGAGCCCCTGGTCGACCGAGTAGGTCCGAATGCAGCGGGTGATGCGCGAAAGAGCCTGCAAATCCTCGTCGATCCAGGCCGGAGTGATAACCGTTTTGGGGTCATAAGGGGTAACCCCGGGGCGGTAGTAGGGGCTGTAGGAGAGGCAGGGAAGGCGCGGGGTTCCGTTCTCCTCAACTTGCGGCGCGTCAGGCAGCTCCCGCGGAACCGTTTCGCCGCGGTGCCAGACGAGAAAAAAAAGGCCAACGATGAACCACAGGGCAACAAGCCACTGGGGCGGACGGGCGTTTTGGGCCATCATGACTCAGTGGCGATCAGCTGCTGGTAAGCGTCGGCGGTAAGGAGCAGCGTGGAATCGATCGGTGTGTCGGCGCGAAAGAGGACGATCCAGTGGGCTAAGGGATTGTCGTTCAGCCACTCGGGATGGTCGCGAAGGTGCGCGTTGGTGTCGAGGACGGTGAGGGCGACCGGAGCCGTGACTTCGGAAGCAGTTTTGACCGACTCGACGATAAAGAGGGTCTCGCCTTGATCCACTGCCACTTCACGTTCCGGTAAATCGACGAAGACGATGTCACCGAGCTGTTCGGCGGCAAAAGGGGTGATGCCGATGCGCCAACAATTTTCACCGTCGAGCTGCAACCACTGGTGAGAGGGGAGATAGAAGCGGTCGTTGGGGGGAATCATGGCGGGGTCACTTTTTTCCACTGAGAGGGTTGTGCAAACGATATAAAGAGAGTATTGTAACGAAGTGGTGCGCAAAAAAGCACATCGGTGTGGCGCACCACGTCTGTTTCGACTGTTTGAAAGGAAAATGAGATGTCCACGCAACAAACCGCCCAAGCGGGCGACACCGTCCAGGTTCATTACACTGGGACGCTTTCTGACGGCAGCATCTTCGACAGCTCCGAAGGCCGTGATCCCCTTCAGTTTACGTTGGGGGCTGGACAGGTGATCCCCGGCTTTGAGAAAGCGGTGGAGGGGATGAAGATTGGCGAACGGAAAACGGTCACCATCCCTGCAGATGAGGCCTACGGGCAGCGCTCGGAACGGGCCATGCTGCAGGTACCGCGTGAGCAGCTGCCTGAAGAGATCGAACCCCAAGTGGGTCTTCAGCTGGTGATGCAGCGCTCGGATGGACAGCAGATTCCGGTGGTGGTGAGCGAAGTGACCGAGACCTATGTGGTGATCGACGCGAACCACCCGCTTGCGGGCCACGATCTCACCTTTGAGATCGAACTCGTTGCTTCAAGCCGCGCTGGCGGATGACGTTTGGCCGATGAGGGATGCGAACGGACGCGTCGACCTTCATTGCCACTCGACCACCTCTGATGGGGTGTTGACCCCGTCAGAGGTGGTGCAGCGCGCCGCAAAGCGTCATCTTCCCCTTCTTGCACTCACTGACCACGATACCGTCGCAGGCATTCCTGAGGCGCGGCGAAGAGCAGAAGACGAGGGGCTCTCTTTCGTCGCCGGCGTTGAAATTTCGGTTTCGTTTGCCGGCGAGACGATTCACATCGTGGGACTCAATATCGACGAGCAGTCGCCAATCCTTCTTGCGGGTCTTGAGCAGGTCCGCAGAGGCCGTACCGATCGGGCGCGGGCGATCGCGGCAGAGTTGGAGCGGCATGGCTTTGCAGGGGCATGGGAAGGAGCGCTTCGCTTCGTCCGTAATCCCGATCTGATCAGCCGCGCCCATTTTGCCCGGTTTCTGGTGAGCACTGGCCGCTTCTCTTCCCCAAGCGCGGTCTTTGACCATTATCTGGTCAAAGGGAAGCCAGGCTACGTCGAACATGAATGGGCGACGCTTGAGGAGGCGATTGAGTGGATTCATGCCGCCGGCGGCGTTGCCGTAATCGCCCACCCGGGTCGCTACCGGTTGCGGAGCAGCGACTGGAGTGCGCTGCTTTCGGCCTTTTCAGACCTCGGGGGGGAGGCGATCGAAGTGGTCACCTCCGCGCACGACGCCGCCGCTGTTGCCCGGTGGTCACAGATCTGCAGGCGGTACGGTTTGGCGGCATCGCAAGGGAGTGATTTTCACGGCCCAGGCGAGTCACCGTGGGATCTGGGGGGGATCGCTCTGTCACTTCCCGACGATCTCACCCCCATTTGGCAGCGCTGGTAGCCGAGCCGCTCGCCGCTCCCTCTTTCCCGGGCATTGCTATCGCTTACGCTTCGGCGGGAGGTCGGTACAACTCCCCTCTGCCACTTCGGCGGCAAGTCCGATCGATTCGCAAAGGGTCGGATGGGGATGGATCGTGTGCGCAATGTCAGCCACCTCAGCCCCCATTTCGATCGCGAGGCAGATTTCCCCAATCAGCTCGCCCGCATTCACCCCCACAACTGCGCCGCCGACGATCCGTTTGCTCTCGGGGTCGAAGAGGAGCTTCGTGAACCCCTCGTCGCGGCCGTTTGCGATCGCGCGCCCCGAGGCCGCCCACGGGAAGAGGGCAACCTCAACTGCGCGGCCAGTCGCTTGGGCCTCGTTCTCGGTGAGCCCCGCCCAGGCGATCTCCGGGTCGGTGTAGGCGACCGACGGGATCTGGAGTACGTCGAACGCCCGTTTATGGCCGGCAGCCGCTTCGGCCGCGACGTGTCCTTCGTGGACCGCTTTGTGGGCGAGCATCGGCGCTTCGGCTAGGTCGCCGATTGCGAAGATGTGGGAGACGTTGGTGCGACGTTGCGCGTCGACGGGAATGAAACCGCGGTCGTCGACGCGCACCCCCGCCGCTTCAGCACCAATCGCACGGCCGTTGGGGCGCCGGCCGACCGCAACGAGCACGAGATCGTAACATTGCGGCCCGTCGGGGGCGTTGGGCCCGTCGAAAGTGGCCCAGATTCCGTCGGGTTTGGCTTCGAGCGCGGTGGTCCGGGTGCTGCGCAGCAACGCGTGGAACCGTTTGCTGTTGATTTTCTCCCAGGCACGAACGAGGTCGCGGTCGGCACCCGGGATGAGGTCGGGACTGGCTTCGACGACATCGACCTGCGCTCCGAGCGTCGCATAAACGGTACCCATCTCGAGACCAATAATGCCGCCGCCAATTACCAACATCCGCTCCGGGATAAGGGGGAGGGCGAGCGCGCCGGTCGAGTCGATGACGCGGGGATCATCGGGTTGAAACGGCAACTTGACCGGTTCAGAGCCCGCCGCCAGGATCGCTTGGGTAAACGTGAGGGTCTGCTTCTCCCCGGTGGGTTTGCTGTCAGGACCAGCAGTGAGTGCGATCTCGAGGGTGTTCGGGCCAGTGAGGGTACCAATCCCTTGAATATGGCGGACGTTGCGCGCTTTGGCCATCGCGGCAAGCCCCTGGTTGAGCTTGCGCACCACCTGTTCTTTGTAGCGGCGCAGCCCTTCGAGGTCGATCTCGGGGGCGGCGAAGCGTACCCCCGCTCGTTCGAGGTGACGCGCCTCGTCGATCACTGCCGCGACATGAAGCAGCGCCTTGGACGGAATGCAACCGACGTTGAGACAGACACCACCGAGCACGGGGTAGCGCTCAACGATCGTCACCTCAAGCCCGAGATCTGCGGCGCGAAAGGCTGCCGAGTAGCCGCCGGGGCCGCCGCCGAGGACGAGGAGTTGCGTGGTATGGTTCATCGCGATGCTCCCTTCGCTCAGAGAAGGACCCGCCGGAAATCGGCAAGGAGCTGAGTGAGTGTGGTGGTGAAGCGCGTCGCGTAAGCGCCGTCGATCACGCGATGGTCTGCGGTGAGCGAAAGGGGAACGATCAGGCGGGGCACGAAGGTCTCACCGTTCCACACCGGCTTCATCACCGCTCTGTTCACCCCGAGGATCGCCACCTCTGGCGCGTTGATGATCGGTGAAAAACCGGTGCCACCGATGCCGCCGAGGCTCGAAATGGTGAACGTGGCGCCTTGCATCTCACTGGGGGTGAGCTTGCCAGCACGCGCTTTGGCCGCGAGTTCCGCCGTTTCGCGCGCGATTGCGACCAGGCTCTTCTGGTCGGCCTCCTTCAACACCGGGACGACGAGGCCATTTGGGGTATCGGCGGCAAAGCCGATGTTCCAGTAGCGCTTGAGGATGAGGTTGTCCCCCTCGAGGCTCGCGTTCATCTCGGGAAAGCGTTTGAGCGCCGCAACACACGCTTTGATGAGGAAGGCGAGCAGGGTAAATTTCACTCCCTCACGCTCGTACTCGCGGTTGAGCGTTTGGCGAAACGTCTCGAGCTCAGTAATGTCGGCTTCATCGTGGTAGGTGACCGCCGGAATCGCCACCCAGTTGCGCGCGAGGTTCGCCGCCGAGATCTTGCGGATCCGCGGCAACTCCTTGACCTCGATCGGACCAAACTTCGCGAAGTCGACTTTCGGCCACGGCGGGAGGTCAAGCGCGAAACCCCCGCTCGTGACCGCAGGGGTCTTACCCGGGACGACTCCGCTCGTCATCGCCGCTTTGATGAACTGGCGGACATCCTCTTTACGGATCCGTCCGTTGGGGCCAGAGGGGGTGACGAAGCGAAGATCGACGCCCAACTCCCGCGCGTAAGCCCGCACCGCTGGAGACGCATGGACCTTGGCACCAAGCGCCACGCCGGGCAGCGGTTCGGAAAGGGGCGGGGCATTCGCTGGGGAGAGAGAGGACGCTCTTGCAGCCGCAGGGGTCTCTACCGTGTCGCCTGCCGGCGCCTCTTGAGCGGCCGGCTGAGGTGCCTGCGGTTTGGCTGCAGGTGGTGTCGAAGCCTGCGGTTCGGCTGCGGCAGGGGGGGGAGCTACCTCCGATTGCGGTGGCGCTGGAGGGGCGCTCGGTGATTCTGCTGCAGTTGCGGCGACTTCGACGACGACGACTGGGGATCCTTCGTTCACCTTGTCGCCCACCCGTACCTTCACCTCCTTGACGATCCCGGCGACGGTGCTGGGGACATCCATCGTCGCCTTGTCGGACTCGAGCGTGCACAGGGGGTCATCGACGGCAACACGCTGCCCCGGTGACACCAGCACGTCGATCACCGGCACGTCGTGAAAGTCGCCGATGTCAGGAACCGTAACGGTTACCAGTTCGCTCATGGCCGCTTCTCCTTATACCAGGCGGGGGTTGGGTTTTTCGGGGTCGATGCCGTATTTCACCAGTGCGGCGGCCACAAGCCGGCGATCGATCGCGCCGTCGTCAGCAAGCGCCTTCAGTGCCGCCACCGTGATCCAGTGGCGATCGACTTCGAAGAAGTGGCGAAGCTTCTCGCGGGTGTCAGAGCGGCCAAAGCCGTCGGTGCCCAGCGTGATAAAGGTCCGCTGAATAAATGGCCGGATCTGCTCGGCAAAGAGGCGGACGTAATCACTCGCGGCAACGACCGGCCCAGGATGGTCGGCAAGTTTCTGCTCAACGTGCGACCGGCGTGGTGCCTCGAGCGGATGGAGCAGGTTCCAGCGCACACAATCGTGGCCGTCGCGCGCGAGTTCCGTGAAGCTCGTGCAACTCCAGACGTCCGCGCCCACCTGCCAATCCCGGGCGAGGAGTTCAGCGGCAGCAATCGCCTCGCGCAGAATCGCGCCACTCCCCATCAACTGCACGCGCGGGCGATCTTGCAGCGCCGCCGGTGCTTGCTGAAAGAGGTACATCCCTTTGAGGATATCCTCGCGGACCGTCTCCCCTTCGGGCATCGGCGGATGCTCGTAGTTTTCGTTGAGGACCGTGATGTAGTAAAAGCAGTCTTGCTGCTCTGCAACCATCCGGCGGAGCCCTTCATGCACAATCACCGCGACCTCGTACTGGAAGGTGGGGTCATAGCTGATGCAGTTGGGTACCGCGGCGGAGAGGAGGTGACTGTGGCCATCTTCGTGCTGGAGCCCCTCACCGTTGAGCGTGGTCCGTCCGGAGGTGCCACCGATGAGGAACCCGCGGGTCCGTTGGTCGGCGGCAGCCCAGATCAGGTCCATCGTGCGCTGGAAACCAAACATCGAGTAGAAGATGTAGAAAGGGATCATCGGGATCCCATGAACGCTGTAGCTCGTCCCCGCAGCGATGAAGTCGCAGACGGCACCCGCTTCGTTGATCCCTTCCTGGAGAATCTGCCCGTCGCGCGACTCTTTGTAGAACATCAGTTGATCGTGGTCTTCGGGAAGATATTTCTGCCCCTCTTGGCTCCAGATCCCAAACTGGCGGAACATCCCCTCCATCCCGAAGGTGCGTGACTCGTCCGGAACAATCGGAACGACATGTTTGCCAAGCGACTTGTCGCGCATCAACTGGATCATGATGCGCACGAGCGCCATCGTCGTCGAGATCTCGCGTCCCGGCCCCGTGCCGGCAAAAAAGGCCTTGAACTCATCGAGTGGCGGGATCGGGGGAACGGTTTCGGCTCGCGTCCGCCGCTGCGGGAGATACCCGCCGAGCGCTTGCCGCCGCTCCTGCATGTAGCGGTACTCCGCCGAATCGCGATCAAAGGTGAGGAACGGGAGTTCGTCAAGTTTGTCGTCAGGGACTGGCAGTTGAAAGCGATCGCGGAAGCGGCGGATCGCGTCGTGGTCCATCTTCTTCGCTTGGTGGGCAATATTCATCGCCTCACCCGCCTGACCCATCCCGTATCCTTTGATCGTCTTTGCGAGGATCACCGTGGGCTGCCCTTTGTGCTCGACAGCCGCTTTGTAGGCGGCATAGACCTTGAAGATATCGTGTCCGCCGCGGTTCAGCTGCCAGATCTCTTCGTCGGTCCAGTCGGCAACGAGCGCTTTCAGTTCGGGGGTGTTAAAGAAGTGTTCGCGGACATAGGCGCCATCTTTTGCCTTGAAGGTCTGGTAGTCGCCGTCGCAGAGCTCCATCATGCGCCGTTTGAGCGCACCCGTTTTGTCGCGGGCAAAGAGCGCGTCCCAGTGGGTGCCCCAGATCACTTTGATGACGTTCCACCCCGCGCCGCGGAATTCGGCTTCGAGCTCTTGGATGATCTTGCCATTGCCACGCACCGGCCCGTCGAGCCGCTGCAGGTTGCAGTTGATGACAAAGATCAGGTTGTCGAGCTTCTCCCGCGCGGCCATGCCGATCGCGCCGAGCGTTTCGACCTCGTCGGTTTCGCCATCACCGACAAAGCACCACACTTTCCGTTTTTCGTGTTTCGCCGGGTCGACCAGTCCGCGGGTGATCAGGTACTTGATGAACCGCGCCTGGTAGATGGCCTGAATCGGCCCCAACCCCATCGACACCGTCGGAAATTGCCAGAAAGTGGGCATCAACCAGGGGTGGGGGTAAGAGGAGAGCCCTTTGCCGTCGACTTCGCGACGGAAATGGATCAACTGCTCCTCGGTCAGTCGCCCGAGCAGAAAGGCTCGTGCGTAGATCCCCGGGGAGGAGTGACCCTGAAAATAGACGAGGTCGCCGCCGTGATCTTCGGTGGGGGCATGGAAAAAGTGGTTGAAACCGACGTCGTAGAGCACGGCAGCCGAGGCAAACGAGGCAATGTGGCCGCCGACGTTGCTGTCGCGGTTGGCGCGGACCACCATCGCCATCGCGTTCCACCGGATGTAGGAGTGGATTTTGATTTCGAGGTCGGGGTCACCCGGATAGGGGGGTTGCTGATCGGCAGGAATGGTGTTGACGTAAGCGGTATTGGCCGAATAGGGAATATCGGCACCGTGTTCGCGCGCCTCATTGATGAGCGACTCGATCAGGTAGTGGGCGCGTCCAGGGCCTTCGTGTTCGATGACGCCGTCGAGCGCCTCCAGCCACTCTTGGGTCTCTTCCGGATCGGGATCGTTTTGGAGGACGATTTGACGATGACGCTCTGCCATAGCATGGGCTCCTCGTTGCGGGTGGTGAATCATTCCGTATGATAAAAGACAATTCCATAATGTGCAATCTTGCACTGCAACATGGAAAAGGGGTGGGGTGCCATGCGCTCCATGATAGGATTCTCCCCGCTGAAAAGCAAAAATTTTCGGTGGGTGCTTCGAGCTTTGCGATGAATCAACCCGATACCTTCCTGATGGTGTCACTCGCCCTTTTGGCGCTTGCAGTGGCCTGGCTGGGGTGGGCACTCAGACGCAGCCAACTCCGCCTCATGCGCCTGATGCGTGAGCGCGACCGCCTCTTTCACTTTTCCCTGGATCTCTTGGCATTACTCTCACCCAAAGGGGAATTCCAGCAGTGCAACGCGGCATTTACCCGGGTGTTGGGTTACACCGAACGGTTGGTGATCGGTAAATCGCTCTTCGATTTGACACACCCGCAAGATTGGCCCCAAGTCGATGAGGCGATGGCTTTCTTGCGCCAAGGAGATCCTGCCTCCTGTACCGTCCGTGTCAAAACACTGAGCGGTTCGTTGCGTTGGCTCTCTTGGCACATCAACCCAGCACCCGATGACGGCGTCTGGTTTGCCGTGGCCCACGACGTGACGCAACAAAAGGAGGTGGAGACGGCGTTGCGCGCCGAGATGGCCTTTCGCCGCGCGATGGAGTCTTCGGTTAGTTTGGGGTTGCGCGCAACCGACCTTGCCGGGCGCATCACCTTTGCAAACCCTGCCTTTTGTCGCATGGTCGGTTTTGAGCGCGATGAACTCGAAGGAAAGATGCCCCCGTTTCCCTATTGGCCGGAGGAGGATTGGGATCTGTGCCAGCGGACACTCCAGAGAGTGCTCGCGGGGGAGGCCCCGCCTGAGGGGTACGAAATGCGAATCAAAAACAAAAGCGGTGAGCGAAAGATCGCCCGCTTCTATGTCTCCCCGCTGATTGACGAGAGTGGGAGACAGACCGGTTGGATGGCGGCAATTATCGACATTACCGAACAGAAAAGGACACGACTGGCGCTGGAGGCTGCGCAGCAGCGGTTTGAAACGGTGCTCGATGGGGTCGATGCGCTGGTCTTTGCTGCCGATTGGCATACCGACGAACTGCTCTTTGTCAACCGCGCATTCAAAAGGGTTTTCGGCTACGATGCCCTCAACAAACGGGCAAGAGACCTTGGCGCACCGATGATCTCACCCCCTGAGACGCTCACTGCGGCTCCGATCGCGTCCGATCGGGTCCCAGAGGGGGTCTGGCAAGGGGATTGGCGCCACCCGGCAAGTGGCCGTTGGTACCATGTTCGCGAGCAGCTCACCTCCTGGGTCGATGGGCGTCTCGTTCGACTGGTCATTGCCACCGACGTGACTGCCCAACGGGAAGCGATCGAAGCAGAGCTGCACCAGATTGCCCAGCTCCACCAGACCGCCCGGTTGATTACGCTTGGGGAGATGGCGTCGATGCTCGCCCACGAACTCAACCAGCCGATTGCAGCGATCGCCAACTACTGCCGTGGCGCACTCATGCGGTGGCGGCAAAATCGCCTCGAACCACAACAGGTGGGTGAGGTTTTGCAAAAAGCCGGAGAACAGGCAGAACGTGCCGGTGCGATCGTCCGGCGGATTCGCGCTTTTGCCCGCCAATCGCAACCGCAACAGCAGCGGGTCGACGCGGTCGCGATCGCCCGCGAGGCGCTAGAGCTCCTGCGCGGCGATGCACAACGGCGAGGAATTCTCTTGGTCACGCAACTTCCAGGCCGCCCAGTATTCATTTCAGCAGACAAGATTCTACTCGAACAGGTGCTCGTCAATCTCATGCGCAACGCCTTCGAAGCGATGATCTCGATCCCCTCCCGATCCAGGGAGGTGACCCTGTCGCTCACCGAGACGGACGAGGGGGTCTGTTACCGCATCGCCGACCGCGGTGTAGGGATCAGCGAAGAGGTGCGCAGTCGACTCGATACCCCCTTTTTTACGACCAAACCCGATGGCTTGGGTTTGGGATTGCGTATCTGCCGCGCGATCTTGGAGGCCCACAAAGGACATCTCGAACTGCTGGCACGGCCCGGTGGGGGGACAGTCGCCGAGGTGTGGCTGCCGCACACCACTGTCGGAGAGGAAGAT